>JAZRKS010000025.1:0-1961 GCA_045646445.1 Eubacteriales bacterium
GAGTGGTAATTAAAATCGGTACGTCGACGTTGGCACACGCAAGCGGACGCCTCAATATTCGTCGCGTAGAAGAGCTCTGTAAAGTAATTAGCGACCTCAAAAACAGCGGTTATGAAATCATTCTTGTTTCCTCCGGTGCAATTGGCATGGGTGTTGGCAAGCTTTCGCTCAAAGAGAAGCCCCAAGACATTCCCACCAAGCAAGCGGCGGCAGCCGTGGGGCAGTGTGAATTGATGTACACCTATGACCGTCTCTTTCAAAAATATCACCACACCGTGGCACAGATCCTTTTGACAGGCTCTGACTTTAAGCACGACGACCGCTACCGAAACTTCCAAAATACACTCGGCCGACTTTTGGAGCTTGAGGTTTTGCCCATCATCAACGAAAACGATACCATTGCCACCGATGAAATCAAGGTTGGCGACAACGATACACTTTCTGCAATGGTTGCCGCAAGCGTTGGGGCAGACTGTCTTGTTCTGCTTTCTGATATTGACGGACTTTATACCGCAGATCCGCACAAATGCACCGATGCAAAGCTGATTCACAACGTGAGTGAGCTGACGCCCGAAATCATGGCGCTGGCAGGGGATGCCGGCTCGGCTCTGGGGACGGGTGGAATGAAAACCAAGCTCCATGCCGCCGAGCTTTGCCGCGATGCGGAATGTGAAATGGTCATCCTTAACGGTGCCGAACCCAATCTTTTGTATGATCTTTTCGAGGGGAAAGAGGTTGGAACGCGCTTTTTTGCAAAAGGAGATAGAGCATGACAACACTTGAAATTTTGCAAGGCGCCAAAAAAGCCACTCGCGCGCTCTCCATGCTTTCGAGCGAGGAAAAAAATCGCGCGCTCCTTGCTATGGCAGATGCTTTGGTAGCCGACACCGATGCCATTCTCGAAGCAAACAATGCCGATGTCGAGAGCGTAAAGGACACAATGAACGATGTTATGATCGACCGTCTCCGCCTGACAAAAGAAAGAATTATCGCTATGGCAGAGGGCATTCGTGACGTTGTAAAGCTGTCTGATCCCGTAGGCAAGATTACAGATCAATTTACACGCCCCAACGGCATTGAAGTCAGCAAAATGCGTGTGCCGATGGGCGTAGTTGCCATTATTTACGAAAGCCGTCCTAACGTTACCTCTGATGCTGCTGCTTTGGCACTCAAGAGTGGAAACGTTTGCGTTTTGCGCGGCGGAAAAGAGGCGTACCGTTCTTCCACGGCTATTGTAAAAGCCTTGAAAAAAGGACTTGAGGTGTGCGGATTTCCCACAACCTTTGTCAATATTCTCGAAGACACCACCCGTGCAGGGGCAAATGAGTTGATGACTGCTGTCGACTATGTCGATCTGCTCATTCCGCGTGGCGGCGCCGGACTGATCCGCGCTTGCGTAGAGAATGCCAAAGTGCCTTGCATTCAAACGGGCACAGGTATCTGCCACGTCTACGTGGATAGCGAAGCCGACCTCGAAATGGCGCTCAACATCATCGAAAATGCCAAAACCTCGCGCCCTTCTGTTTGTAACGCAGAGGAAGTTTGTCTTGTGTCGCGCGCGATTGCAAAGGAGTTTTTGCCTCGTTTGAAGGAGCGTCTTGTGGATGCGCGTGTTCGTGACGGCAAAACGCCCGTTGAGCTTCGCGTTGATGCCAATGCAGGGGCGATTATTGAGGGCACACCTGCAAGTGAAAGTGACTTTGACACCGAATTTCTCAACTACATCCTCGCAGTAGGCGTGGTTGAGGACGTGAGAGAAGCCGTTGAGCATATTGCGCTCCATTCCACGCATCACAGCGATGCGATTATCACAAAGAACGAAAAAAATGCCGCATACTTTACGGCGACGGTGGACAGTGCCGCGGTTTACATCAACGCGTCCACGCGCTTTACCGATGGCGGTGAGTTCGGTCTTGGATGCGAAATTGGTATCTCCACCCAAAAGCTCCACGCACGCGGAC
>JAZRKS010000026.1:0-8878 GCA_045646445.1 Eubacteriales bacterium
GCCCCAGTCATCGGAAATGTGGATGCAATCCATACCCATATCGATGCAGATATCGGCAAATTCGATGATCCAATCTGCCTGACGGCGATAAAGCTCCCCAAGCTCCTCGAGATACAAAAGCAGATACATTAACTGATTTTGAATACCGAATACCTCGTTGAAAAACTCAAAAAAACCGGGAGTTTGCACGTAGCAAAAACGCCCCTTAGATTTGTGATAGTCAAAAGAGGCACGCATGGCAGAATAGTCTCCCTTTTTGGGGGAGATGTGGAATGCCTCCTCGATGAGAAGATCGGGGGTAAGCTCATCGTTTTCCTCTTTCAGACGCTCGACAAGCGCTTTATCATAGGGGCACGGGTGCCCAAAAATGTGTGCAGCATCGAACTCGTAGTGATCCTCAAACGCCTCGGGACTTCCCCACGTGGCGGAAAATTTATCCCTGAGATTCCACGCAACCCAACCGTAAATTGGTTGGCGGTCGGTGGGGAGCCCCAAAATGGTGTTGCGAACACGCTCTGTTCCGTTCATCGTTTTTCTCCTTTGGTTGCGAATAAAAATCAAACCCTGATCTTTTTGATCTCTTCGGCATAATATTGCACGAGCTCAAATTTGGATCCGGGCATCAGACGGTGGTCGGGGCAAGGAATAAAACCGCCCATGGAAGCCAAGCGCTTCATTCGCTCGATCTCGGCATCTACTGCCGCCTTATCCTTGCGAAGGGCGGTCTTATCCATACCACCAACGCCAAGGATGCTCTCGCCGTATTTTTTGCGCGCGGGCTCAAACTGATCGCCCCAAATGCCCACCTCAATGGGAAAGAGAACGTTAACGCCGTTTGTCAGCCAAGTTTCAATCAGTTTTTCGGTCACACCGTCGCAGTCGAGCGAAATGATATCAATACCGTACTTGTGGCAAAGCTCATTGCGGCGACGGTAGTGCTTGGCACAAAGCTCGTCAAAAATTTCGGGAGAAAGCAGAGGCCCGTTTTTGAAGCAGATGTCCTCCCAATAGTGTCCAAAATCAAACTGTGCGCCCGTGGCAAGCGTTACTTCCGCGCATTTGTACTGCATTTCGGCATAGGTGTCAACAATGTCGGCAAACAGATCCTCGTCCTCGTCGTACATTAGATAGCTCATACCCACAACCGTGCAAATGTCACGAATGTGCCCCATGACGCTACCGAGACCGATGCCAATAGGCACGGTTTTATCGCGCGTTTCGTTAAAGGTATCAAAATACGTGGTATTAAAGCGCTCGGGGGTATATTGCATTCTAAAGCGGTAATGCTTTTCAAACGCTTCTCTATCCTTGAGTAGATAATCGTCCTCCGAGGGAATGGAAACAATGCCGGGCTTGATCCTTTCAATTACGCCCGTTCCGGTTTGGACACGTTGTGTGCCGTCGGGGAGTGTTTCCAAAACCTTGCGCTCGAAATAGGGATACAGACCGGTGTGTATATTGACGCTATGTCCCCAAACGCAATCCCAGCCAATGATCTTATCGAGCTCCTTTTGTGCGTCTGAGCCATCTGCGCCCGCTTTTTGGGCAAGCTCGGCGGAAATGTGCCCCTGCTCTGCCCATTCGGCAAGCAGCTCACGCCAATATCCAAAATGCACAGCCGGCATACGGTCAGCCGCGCGATAATGCAAAATGTTGAGACAACGCTCCCGTGCATTCATTGATGTTTCCTCCTCAAAAGGTAAAGTTAATATTTCCCAAGCTTATGCGCAAGGGCTGCAATCTCCTTCATGTTCTCAAAGGAGACCGAGTTGGGAATGGAGTGGTCGGATGCAAAAATATAGCCGCCGCCCTCCTTCATCAGGGGGATAATGCGCTCCATTTCTGCCTTTACGCGGTCGATATCGTCCCAAAGCTGGGCATTGATGCCACCGTGGAAGGCAAGCTTATCGCCCCAGGTAGCCTTGAGCCTTTGCGGATCCATGCCCGCCTTGATCTCCAAGGGATTGAGCATTTCTACACCCGTTTGCATAATATCGGGCAAAAGAGGCTCAATAAAGCCGCAGGAGTGCAGCTCGGTCACCATGCCGCGCTCGTGTGCCCAATCAACCACCTTTTTGTGGTAGGGCTGCAAAAGCTCGCGATAGATTTGCGGTGAGAAAAAGGGCGTTCCCTTATATCCCATATCATCGTACCAAAAGACACCGTCAAACTCATAGCCCGCATCCAAAATGCGTTGACAAAGATCGAGAGAGGTCTTCAAATACGTATCGAAAACGTCGGTTGCCCATTCGGGTTCATCAAGCAAACCGACAAGGAAATTCTCGGTGCCGATCATGTGAGAGTGCGCCACGTCAAAGCCAAACCAAACGGTGAGCTGGAGAAATCTGCCCTCTGCCTTCCAACGCGGATAATTGTTTTTGAGGTACTCCCACGGAATACGGTCCTCGTGATAGGTGAGCATTGCCTTTTTGGCTTCCTCCCACCGCTCGGAGCAATCGTAATAGTAATTCAAATTTTCGGGCGTGGAATCCAGCTCACGAAATCTCTTTTGTGTGGTGCCCCATTGGGTGGTTACGATCTTGTAGCGATCGGTCTCCTCAAGCACCTTTTGCGCAAAGCGAGGAGAGTTATCGGTTCCCACACGAATTTGATGGTCAAAGCCGAAATAATCCACCCAAGATACATCCTTGGGCATGCCTTCATTTTGCCATCTGCGAACCGTTCCCGCCCAAGCAGAATCGAGCATGGGAATGCGGTCAACCTCCTGATGGCGGTAGGTGCGCAGAATACGCTCGCGCTCTGTTAAGGTTTTCATACGCCAAACCTCTTATGCGTTGAGCGACTTGCAAAGCTCTACCGCTACGTCTGCCGCGCTGGCAGCATCTATTGCATAACAGTCGGCACCGATCTCGCGACAAAACTCCTCGGAAACGGGTGCACCACCGATCATAATTTTGACCTTATCGCGCACACCTGCCGCCTCTGCGGCTTTGACAACGTCACCCATAACACCCATGGTTGTGGTAAGGAGTGCGGAGCAGCAGATGACCTGACAGTTTTCGTCAATAGCGGTTTTTATAAAGGTTTCGGGAGAGACGTCGGTGCCAAGGTCAACCACCTCAAGACCCTTGCCTTCCATCATCATTTTAACAAGGTTTTTACCAATGTCGTGCAAATCTCCCTGAACTGTACCGATGCAAACCTTTCCGCAAGCTACGGCACCGGCCTCGACAAGCAGAGGCTTGAGCAGGGTTGCGCCTTGGTTCATTGCCCTTGCGGCAACCAAAACCTCGGGAATGTAAACTTCACCGTTTTTGAACTTTTCGCCAACAACGTCCATGCCCGAAAGGAGACCGCCCAAAATTTCTTGGGGATTCATGCCCGCATCAATTGCTTGCTGTACAAGCTCTTTAACAATTTTTGCTTTGCCTCTTTGCAGGTTTTCGGAAATTTCAATCAAAATATTCATTGTGTTTCTCCTTTGTATTTGGGATTCGCCTTGCACAGACGTTTAAAGATATTGATAAACCAATTATATATGACGATCGCGCGCATGTCAAGGGGTTCCACCCAAAAAAAGACGGTAATAAAAAAAGATTGAAAAAAGATAAAAAAAGGCTTGACAAAAGGATAAAAATAGTGTATAATAAGCGTTGTTGCAAGCGACTGCAAACGGCAGCTTGCGATGAGTACACGGAGAAGTACTCAAGAGGCCGAAGAGGCGCCCCTGCTAAGGGTGTAGGCCGGTTATCCCGGCGCGAGAGTTCAAATCTCTCCTTCTCCGCCAAAAAATCCGAGAACAATGTTCTCGGATTTTTTTATCCAAGCCGCAGGCACAACATCATTTGCGTGGCACACGCAACATCATTTCAAGCGAAGCGAGAACTTCATTGCCGCCTCGCGCGGCACAAATGAACGATGTTGCACCGTCGGTGCAAATGAAGTCGCCTTCGGCAAATGATGTGATGCTTCGCATCAATGATGTTGCGCTTTGCGCAAACGGAATTGAGTCGTCAATTCTGCGTGTTGAAATATAGTTGATTTTTAGCCCAGAGTGTGTTATAATTGATTTGGAAAAGTGATTATATTAACGAGGAAAGATATAAAACACTTGACCGCAAATGTTCGACCATAAGATTTTTATTGGTGAAATCTATTACCACTGCTAAAAACAATCTAATTGAAACAAAGGGACACAACAAATGAACAACACAAAGTGGACTGAAATATTCAAAGCGTTTTACTACGAAATTGAAAATGCCGATGACCCAGCACTTTCCGAAATACTCGTTCAATGGACGACAAAATCCACCAATGGATATGTGTATAGCGACAGCACGTGGACACATTTTGGTGTTGGTATGGAAGAATCTAAAGAAATTGAATGGTTAAAAATAGATCTCACTCCCCAAAACCGAAAAATTGTACTTGATATTTTGCGAAAAATTCACGTTCCCGGAGAGGTTTTTGATGATTGCGTCTACGTATACGGTTATCGCACAAATGTTGACTACATAAAATAATTTTCTCGAGACTCCTTTATCATAATTAATATTCTCAAAAAAGCCAAGGCACCACCGCAATCGCGGTGGTGCTCTTTTTTGGCGGAGAAGGAGAGCGTTTATCTATTGTGTCGCAACTTGCAAAGCAAGCGGGGCGCAGATAATCAAGCCGGATCGCGCGGGAGCTCGCTCACAAGCGCGAATGGCGCCGATTGCTCCTGCGGCGGCTCGTCGCAGACGAGTATAGTGCGTAGCACAAAGAACACTTGTGTTCTTTCGCCGCGAGGAGCAGCGTTCAAATCCATGCTTTTTAGTCTTAATCGATGATGATTTTCTCAAACCCTCTTGCCTTTTGTCGGGAATAATGATATAATTGATTATGGAAAACCAAAACGTTGATTCCGAAATTATCTAAGTTAAGAAAAAAGGAGACAAAAATGAAAATAGTTATCAATCACCCTACATATGGTGAAATTGTTTATGACGAAAGCTTTTGGACAGGCAAAAAAGCGCTGACAGTAAATGGCGCTATGTGCTTTGCTGTTTCTAAAAAGGAGTTTATGGTAGGAGACCAAAAGGCGCTACTTTCCGGAAACCTGTATTTTGGCATTCATCTCTCTATCGGTCAGGAGACAATCGAGATTTCCCCTCGCCCTGCTTGGTACGAGATCATTCTTGCTGTTCTTCCCCTTTTCTTCCTCCTGACTTGGGGCAACAGTCCCGCTCTTTGCGCTATCTTCCCCGTTGTTGGCGGCGCTATCGGCGGTGCTATTGGTGCCGTGTTCTCGCTGAGCTCGCTGCTATTGATGAAAAAATCAAAATCTCCTGCAAACAAGCTGCTCATTGGAGTCGGTATGTTTGTATTGACACTTTTGGTGGCGTTTGTTCTGGCACTCCTTCTCGTATCGATGATGGTTTGATTATACAACGTAATCCTAAAAAGCGAAAAAAGCACAGGCATCACCGCGTGGTGATGCCTGTGCTTTTTTCGCGGAGAAGGAGAGATTTGAACTCTCGCGCTCATTTGCACCGCGAGGAGTAGTGTTCAAATCCTTCTTCTCCCGTTTTCTACATTTTTTTACATTCGCCCACTTGACATCGCGCGCGAAATATAATATAATAGTTGTGTCTTGGCAAAATTTTATAAAGGAGATGCACACTATGAGACACACCAAAAGAATTCTTTCCCTGCTCTTGGCTGTTTTGATGCTCTCTACGACTCTTTTTGCAACCGGTTGCGAAAACGTAACCTCGTTTGTAAAGGATTTTGTAGACGGAATCATTGGCGAAGAAACCACCCCCGTTGAGGATGCAACCACCACGCCTGACGTAACCACTACGCCCGACGCAACCACTCCTCCCGAGGTAACCACCCCCGACACTCCCGATACTCCCAACACCCCTTCCGTATTTGACGGTATTGAATTCAGTGATCCCGCATCTGTAATTCCTGCCGCTTACGCACTTTCCGATGGCGAAGTTTTGGAAGGCCCCTATACGCTTAAGGGCAAGATCATCTCTTCCGACGGTTACAAGGCTCAATACGGCGACATCTCCGTTACGATTGTTGTAGAAGGCTATGAAGATTTCCCCCTTTACTGCTACCAGATCAAAAATGATGCCGACAAGATCGACGTTGGCGACACCATTGCCGTTCAAGGTAAGCTGAAAAACTACAAGGGTCTGATCGAGTTTGAAAGACCCGTTATGCTCGCTTATGAAAAAGGCGAGGTTACTCCTCCCGATGACAACCCCTCTGACTATGACGCTATAAAGACCGATGACCCCGCAGTTGTTATTCCCTTGGCTTACGCGCTTGCAAGTGGCGCTGCTTTGGATGGCACCTACACCCTCAAGGGTCAAATCATCGAGTCTGACGGCTTGAACACCCAATACGGTGACATCTCCGTTACCTTTGTTGTAGAAGGCTACGAAGACTACCCCATTTACTGCTACCAAATCAAAAAGGATGCCGACAAGCTTGACCTTGGCGACTACATTGCCGTTCAAGGTAAGATCAAAAACTACAACGGCACCGTCGAGTTCGAGCGCCCCGAGCTGCTTGCATACAAGGATGGCACCCTTGCCCCCTCCATCGACATCACTCCCAAGCCCGGCACAGGCCTTGCAGAGGGCTATGACGTAATCACCATTGAGCAAGCACTTGAAATTGCAAAGCTCTACGGCGATGCGATCACCAGATATTACATCCTTGCAACCGTTTCTACCGTTACCAACGCGCAATACGGTGCTATGTATATTGAAGACGAAACCGGTTCTATCTCCGTTTACGGCACCTACAGTGAGGACGGCAAGATTGGCTACGCAGCCATGACCGATAAACCTCAAAAGGGCGACACCGTTCTGCTCTCCTGCACTCTCCACACCCACAGCGGCAATCCCGAGGTTCAAAATGCAAGAGTTATCAAGTTCAATAAGGTTGTTCTTGATGAATCCATCTACACCGAAATGAACATTGAAGAGGCGCGCAACGCAAAAGAGGGCGACCTCGTTAAGGTTACCGGTGTTGTTGCACAAATCACCTATGCCTCCGGCTTTGTTCCCAACGGCGTATACCTTGTTGACGGCACCAACTCCATTTACGTATTCGACTCTGACCTTGCGGCTTCCGTTGCAGTTGGCAACACCGTTACCATTCTTGCAGAAAAGACTTGGTGGATTCTTGATGCCGAGCTCTCCTTTGCCGACAAGTTTGGCTACCAAGGCTGCAACCAGCTGGCTGACGCTTGGCTCCTGCAAAACGACAACGGCAACTCCGAGCCCGACTATTCTTGGGTAACCGAGACCACCGTTAAGGATATTATGGAGACTCCCTTTACCACCGACATCACCACCACCATCTATAAGGTAACCGCTCTGGTTAAGGAATCCGTTGGTCAAGGTTTTATCAACTACTACATCGATGACCTCGACGGCATTACCGGTTCTTACGTTTACACCCAATGCAACGGCGGCGACCTTGATTGGCTCAAGGCATTTGACGGCAAGTTCTGCACCGTTTACCTCTCTGTTATCAACGCAAAGAGCACCGCAACCGGTTGCGTATGGCGCTTTAAAGTACTTAAGGTTGTTGATGAAGGCTTCACCTTTGATAAGGCTGACGCTCCTCAATACGCAATCGATTACCACGCACTCGGTCAATTTGAAAGCAAGTACACCGCAGACCCCGCACAGGAAATGCTCTCCTCTCTCTCCTCCGAGCTTCTCGGCTTTGAGAACGTAATGCTTTCCTACACCTCCGATAACACTGCAATCATCTACTTTGAAAACGTAAACGGCAAGATCGTTATGCACTGCGGCACCACCTACGGCACCGCAAACGTAACCATTACCGCAACTCTCGGTAATGTAACCGTTACCAAGACCATTGCAGTTGAAAACGCTGAAGCACCCACCATTGACTACATCACCGTTGGCGATGCTATCAACGCGGCTGACGAAGAGACCGTTACCGTTAAGGGTATCGTTGGTCCTTCCCTCGTTAACCAAAGCGGCTTCTACCTCTTTGGCGAGGACGGCAGCGTAATTGCTGTTAAGGTGCTTGATAAGACTCAATTTGAAGGTCTCTCCATCGGTAACGAGATCATTCTCACCGGTAAGCGTGAGATCCAAAAGAAGGATGACTCCGCTACCAACTACTACGGTCAAACCTGCATTGAGGAGGCAACCATTGTTGTAAACTTCAAGGGCAACCACGATTACCCCACCGATAAGTTCATCACCGACAAGACCATTGCAGAGATTGTTGGCTATCCCATTACCGAGGATCACACCACCGAGATCTACGTACTCACCGGTAAGTTGACCTTCCCCTCCGGTTACGGTCAACCCGCTATTGAGGACGGCAAGGGCAACAAGATCGGCTTCTACTGCAGCGGTGTAGGTCAATACAGCTTCCTGCAAGCATATGCAGGTCAAGAGGTTACTCTCGAGGTCGTAATCTGCAACTGGAACGGCAAGACCTACTGGACCGGTTGTGCAATCGCAATCCGCCTTGCAGATGGCACCAAGATTGTAAACCAACTCAATTTCAACTAATCTAAAAAACAATAAAAAAGCCACCCTTGGCGTACCTGCGATAGAGCAGTATTTTAAGAAAAGACATGGTTGCTTTCGGCTATGTCTTTTCTTTTTGTAGAAAAATAATACGTTTCGTAGAATCGAGTCTATGTTGCGGTTATTGATTTATAAGCTAAAACACTGTATAATATATTCAGACGCGTCGAAACAACTTGAATTTGGAGGTTAATACTATGGAACTTATGATTGGTGAAAAGCTGAAAAAACTGCGCCGAAGCAGAGATTTGACTCAGGAAGAGGTTGCGGCTCATATTGGTATTTCCTATCAAGCTATCAGCAAATGGGAGCGAGGTGACGGATATCCTGATATTACA
>JAZRKS010000027.1:0-5622 GCA_045646445.1 Eubacteriales bacterium
ACATGGCTACGATCCGACTTGACCCTTGAGGGGTTCGCCTTGCGATTCGGCAGAAATGATACGAGCGAGCCAATAAA
The DNA here is from genome assembly GCA_045646445.1 of Eubacteriales bacterium. Classification (GTDB taxonomy): domain Bacteria; phylum Bacillota; class Clostridia; order Oscillospirales; family CAG-272; genus UMGS1865. The sequence continues at coordinate 78 of JAZRKS010000027.1, forward strand.
GATCGTCGGCATTGTAATTTGCCCAAGCCACCATGGGCTTGCCCGTGGGGGATTGCAGCTCTACCGCACGCAAGGAATTGTTCCATGTAAGGGAGGCACTGAAGGCGCGAGCCAAGGGACGAATGGGAACGTAAAGTGAGCCGCCCCAATTCTGCACCGCTTCCACGGTGTAGAAATAGTGCCCGTTGGCATAGATGTAGAGTGCGCCCTCTTGAATAATGAGCGTCATACCGCTTTTGGTTTTTACCGTTGCGGTGTTGGTTTTGGAGTCCCACGAAAAGCTGCATCCGTCAAACAGATTGCAAAATTTACGCAAAGGAACAAAGGTGGTATCGCGCCATATCACGCAGTCACCGTCAAGAATTTCAATACCGTCAAGGTACACGTCGGTTTCTACCGATTCTTTTGGGTGTGCGGGTGAGGCGGCAAAGATACTCAAAGGGAGAACACTTGCCAGCATCAAAGCAGCAAAAAGAGCACACAGCCACCGACGCCTTGTGCGTCGCGGCTGTTCGGTTGTCGTGACCATACAATCACTCCTTTTCTGTGAATTTGCGGCGGCGTTGTCCACCGCATGGTGTTATTATACAGAAAAAAAGAACCAAAATCAACCCACGCTTTTTGGCAACCGAGGGGGGCTCTGCCTACCGAGGATATGCGTGGAAAAAGAGGAAGTCTCTCACCCCGAAAACGGGGGAGGGGGAGATAAATTTGCCAACAATTTCCGCCTTTTGGCGAGGGAAAAGAGAGGACCGTATGAAGAAATACACACACATCATTTGGGATTTTAACGGAACCATTTACGATGATGTAAATGCCTGCATCAAGAGCGCAAACCATTTGCTCGGCGCGCACAACCTGCCGCTTGTGACGTCGGTGGATCAATATCGCTCTCTGTTTGGTTTTCCGATTCAGGACTATTATGAAAGAATGGGCTTTGATTTTGAAAAGACGCCCTATGCCGAGCTTGCCCCCGAATGGATGGGATATTATTTTACCTATTCCAAGGATTCTACTGTTTACCCCGACATTCCCGAGGTGCTGGATGCACTCCACAAAAAAGGAGTGGAGCAATGGATCTTGTCTGCCACCGAGGTCAATATGCTGCGCGGACAGCTTGAGAGCTTGGGGATTCTCTCGCGCTTTGACGGGATTCTCGGGCTTGACAATATTCACGCACGCAGCAAAAAAGACATTGGCGTAGCGTGGAAGAACGCCAACCCCGATATTTGCGCCCTGATGATCGGCGACACCGACCACGATGCCGAGGTTGCCGAGGCAATGGGCGTGGATTGCGTCCTTGTTGCCGCAGGCCACCAAAATCGCTCCAAGCTAGAAAAATGCCATTGCATCGCCGTGATCGATACGGTGAAGGATGTGTTGGGGCTGTTATAATTATATTTGACTGGAGTATCATAATGGATATTTTGAATCAAATTTCAAGAGCAATAAAAGAGGCCAAATGGCTTGACATTACATATCAAAACAAGCAAAACGAAACCACATCGTATTGGATTGCAATTAAAGATATTGATACCAAGACAAGAAGATTCAAGGTCGATATGTTCAATAGTAGTAAGTCTATGGATGCTATTGAAAGTGTAATTGAATTTGACAGAATCAAAAGTGCGAATGTTTTAAATTTTTGCACATACGAAGGCGCAGATAAACTTGTAGAGAAAATAGAATCCAATCTTGACAAATATCAGTGGATGAATTATGATCGTTTCAACCATAATGTATTGAATTACTACATAGAATGCAATACTCTTGACGGAGATCCCAGTCAAAAGGAATATGCATTGATAGATGGCGTGGATTTGTCAATTTTAAGAAAGAACAAATCTTATAAATTGAATGATGAACAAATGGGGCAAATTATAAAACAAATTTATCATTATGATGTAAAAAAAGCTTCACATTCACATTATTCATTGGTGATTAACTGTTTTTCTATTGATTCGGGCAAAAGCAAATTTGTAATAGCTTATTATAATGTTTCCTTTGATCCCAAAAGAAAGTCATTAGTTTTGGACAAGCGAGTAAATTTCAACAAATCGTTTTTAATAGAGGGCAGAAAACATTCGTTGTTTAATTATGTAAATATGGATGTTGATAAATTCATTGAAACATTTGAAGCAAACTATTACGAATACTTAGAATTGATTCAAGAAAATCTCATAGGAAGAGAAGTAGTAAATACTCGCCCCGATATGATGATTTTGCAGCGAGAAATAACGGTTAATTTAGAAGATACTTATAATGTAATCGAAAAAAAGTACGAAAACAATAATTTGCCAGTTCCGCTTAAATCCTTTTTTGGAAACATAAGCAAAAGAAATAATATCAGAAGAAAAGAACCTTCATTGATCATATATGATAGAAGAATCAATATTAACCAAATGAGAGTTCTTTATAATGCTATGAAATATCCTGTTACCTATGTGCAGGGCCCTCCGGGAACAGGCAAAACGCAGACGATAATTAACGTTGTTTTGAGTGCATTCTATAACAACAAAACGATGTTGATCTGTTCTTCAAACAACAAGCCGGTGGATGGAATAGTTGAAAAGCTACAGTTTTCATACAGAGGGGAAACCATCAACTTTCCGTATTTGAGACTTGGCAATTTAGAGGATGTAAAAAAAGCAACACTAAGAATATTGGATGTGTATCATTATGTAATGTCCACTTCCAAACAAGCAAAAGAAGAGATGCTTGAAAAAATAAAAGTAACGTCTGACAATAAGAACGAGAAGCTCCTTGAACTTCTTAATATTCAAGAGAAGAGAGTGGAAATAGAGAATTATCTTCACAATGCACAAAAATTCACACAAGCTCTTTCTGATAGCAATAGTAAAATTGTCGACGTACTGAAAAAGCGCGTTAAAGAATTGCAATTAGAACTCGCCAAATTACCGGAAATAAGTAATGAAGAGGTAACTTCTCTATTTATTCCTCTCAATGAGAATTTCCAACTTTCTCAATTCTTGTTTTTCAAATCGTTGCAGTATATTGAAAAACTAAAGCGAGAAAAATATAAGCTACTCATAGAAATTTGTTCGATTAAAGATGATGATGAACGAGCAGCAGATTTTAATGCTTGGATTCAAAACGATGATAACATGAAGATGCTTTCTGAGGTATTTCCTGTTATTTTTTCAACCAACATTTCATCACGAAGATTAGGTACTCCTAACTTTATGTTTGATTTGGTTATTATGGATGAAGCAGGGCAGTGTAATGTTGCTACGGCTTTAATTCCTATTGCCAGAGCAAGTACATTATTACTGGTAGGGGATCCCAACCAATTGAAACCGGTTATCACATTGGAAGATCAGACAAATAGGGATTTGATGGCGAAGTACAATGTACCTCGAAAATATAATTATAAAAACCACTCTATCTTGGATGTAATGTTGGAAAATGATAACATTTCGAAATACATATTACTCAAGTATCATTACAGATGTGGCAGAAAGATAATTAATTTTTCAAATCAACGATATTACAATAATTCCTTAAACCTTTCTGCTGTAAGTAGCTCGGGTGAATTGGAGTTAATGAGTGTCAAAAATAAAAACGCTAAGCAAAGGAATGAAGCTTTTGAAGAAGCTAACGAAATCGTTAACTATATTGAAAGAAATAAGTTAACCGATGCATTTATAATCACTCCCTTTGTTAATCAAAAGGAATTGATTACAGACTTGTTAAAGCAAAAGAATATAGAAGGAGTTGGCTGCGGAACTGTGCATTCGGCTCAGGGGGCGGAAAAAGGTACTATTATTTTGTCAACCGCTTTGTCAGCAAAAACAAGCAAGAAAACCTTTGAATGGCTTAAGAACAATCAAGAATTAATCAATGTCGCTGTTACAAGAGCCCAAAACAAGCTTATTGTCGCTGCAGATACAGATGTATTAAATGTGCTGTCCGATGATAAGAAGGACGATTTGTATAATTTGATTGAATATGTCAAGAACAACGGTAGTATATCAATTCCGCCGAATGAGTCAGCAACGATTGAAATAGGAAGTTCAAACGGAAGTCAAGCCGAGGATGAATTCTATAAGACTATTTCTCATTTTTGCTCTTGTCATAGATCATTTGAGGCGGAGAGAAATGTAAAACTTAGTAAGTTGTTCAAAGGAGAAGCAGAATTTTCAAATTCCAACAGAGAATTCGATTTGGTTTTGTATGAAACTAAGTTCTTTGCTAAGAAACCAAGTATAGTTTTTGAAATTAATGGCGGCGAACACTTTGGTGTGTTTAATAGAGAACGTTCCGATAAAGCCAAGATGGATATTTGCAAAAAGAAAGGTATAAAAATAATATTCATTCCGAATTCTTTCGTGAAAAATTACGAGTATATTGTGGATATTATTGTATCATCGAAAAATGCAGAAGCCCCTATTCAACAAACAATATTTGATTTGATTTAAAATATATCCATGGTGTAACAAAAAAGAACCCGACAGGCAGTAAAGTCTGTCGGGCTTTTTTTCTTTTGTCACCCTTATCTCCTTTTTCATATACTGTCATTGATATCCATCAAATCTCACAAAAGGAGACACTGTTATGCAAATAGATGAAAGAATGTTAAAGCGGTTGTTGGCAATGAATGACGAGCAGTTGGGGCAAATGATTCAAAAAATTGCCGCCGAAACGGGGATCGATCCCGCGCAGCTTGGCATCAATCCGCAAAGCATTGAGAGTGTGCGCTCGGCGCTCGGCTCTATCGGTGATGAGGAGCTTGAGGGCATCAACCGTCTCTACGAGGACTATCGCCGCAACAAGCGCAACAAGCTCTAAAAGAGGGGGGAGACGACTTTATGAGTGATATCGAATCGGGTGCACCAACTCCCTCGGCTGATGTGGGTGCACTCCTTGGCAAGCTGCTTTCAAGCCCCGACCTTATGAAAAATCTTTCGTCGGTTTTGGGAGCATCGGGCACGGCAGATCCCGCCGCATCTGTGTCCGCATCCCCAAGCGCAGAAAACGTTGGGGAGGGGATTTCGCGTGTGCTCTCCAATCCCGAAATGATGGCAAAACTGCCCGACGTAATGAAAATGCTCGCTCCTATGATGCAACAGGGGAGCTCGTCGGGTGCATCTGTTCCTGCGGTTGCTGCTGCCTCTCACGGTAGTGGGGAGCGTGACCGACGCGGTTGCCGCAACGATCTTTTGGTGGCGCTCAAGCCGTTTTTATCTCCCGAGCGTTGCCGCGCCATCGATATGCTTTTGGGGCTCTCTCGCCTTGGCGATGCTCTGCAAAAAATGCTTTAAGGAGGGCAGGATATGTATTCACGCTATGGAGAAAATTCCAACCGCCCCGTCCGTTTGCCCGAGCACTACGGTGGCTCGGCATTCTCGCAGGGGCCAACCGAACCGATCACAGTTACCAAGCGCGAGCAGGCAAAGCCGTATCTCGGCGGCGTGGGCGAAAAAGCTTCCCCCATTGCCGAGCGCATGCTACACGCCGATCCCACCAAGGAAACCCACGAGGATACCGCAGCCCCCGAGTCTCTTGAAGCAGTTGATATAAAACC
>JAZRKS010000028.1:0-3827 GCA_045646445.1 Eubacteriales bacterium
ACCAACTCCTTGGCTCACAGAACGACATGGCTACGATCCGACTTGTCATATAAACAAACTTGACATATCATTATACCACACCGCGCCCGTCTTTGCAATATTTTTTGCAAAAAAAGTTGAAAAAATGTGAGAGGAAAGAAATCGTGTTATGGACACTTCGTGTTCGTTAACGTTTTTGTGTGCTAAAAAGCAAAGCCCCGCACGAGGCGGGGCGATTGGAAAGATTATTTGTATTTATCTAAAACGGCAAGATAGTCGGGATTTTTGAGAAGTTCTGCTTGTCTGCCGCCCTTGGCGTTCAAAAGATCGTCAACCATCCACATAAGGAAATTATCTGCCGTTACCGATACACGATCGGGAAAATATGCTTGGTGTACAGCGTCGTCTGTTTTTATTGCTTCGTCGATTTTTTGCGCCGCGGAAAGGTTCATGTCCAACAAAACAATAATATCCTCGTCATAAGCGCCGCGGTACATCATATCGTGTCTCATTCTGTTCAAAAACGCCTCGGCAAGTCCAGCAAAGAAGATGTCTCCTGTTTCATCCAACGCATTCAACATCAATTTTCCGTATTGGATTGCTTTTTTGGCTTTTTCTTTTATAGATAGCGTGCTATCAAAGAAGATGCCGCGCCCAAGTTTGTTTCCGGCAAATGCGATCAGCTCATACATGTTTTTGCTCACCCAATAATAGTATTCCTCTGTGTTTTTTGCAAACAACTGTTCGCTTTTTTGACCGGAAGTCAAAAACCAAGTCGTGAATTTTGTTTTGTAGATTTCGAGTGCTTCATCGGTTTTTCCCTCTGCGTGCAGAATTTTTGCGCGCATATTCCAAGCGTACAAACGCAAGCCCTCGTCGGTACATCCGTCGAGAATTTTTTTGCATATAGAAAGAAACTCTTCTTTGTTTGCAAGAAGAACCGTAGGATCGTTATCGGCATCCCAACCGGAGATTGTCCACATATAGTAATGCATAATCCAATAGTCGTTGGGGTAGTCTCGATAGGCCTTTGTGATGATTTCGCGCCCTTGTGCGGTGTGTCTGTTCTTTTCGTAGAGAAGGATTACATCGTCGATCTCGGCTTGAATCTTTTCTTGATCGTAGCCCATCAGCTCGTCAAGCGTTACTCCAAAATAATAAGCGAGCGGTTGCAGAAGCGTGATATCGGGGTAGGTTTCCCCGCGTTCCCATTTGCTGACAGCCGCGCAGGTAACGTTCATTGCAACCGAAAGTTGCTCCTGTGTAATGTTTTTTTCTGTACGCAAACGCTTGATGTTTGCGCCAATCGTCATTTTCATAATTGTACCTCCATTGAGATAAAAGTAAGCCGACGTCTGCTTCTGACTTCATTATACCATAAAAATCTCTTTTGTAAAGGCATTGTTAGGAAAGTTTGTGTTAACTAAAAGTTAAAAAATGATAGCAACAAGACAAAACCCCGCCCCTACAATAGGCATGAAAAAGCCAACGGCAAAACCGTTGGCTTTTTCATATTATTCTTCCGCGGGAACACTCTCGTCTGTTTTTGCGGAGTCGGGTTCTTCCATTTCTGCAATGGGTGTTTCGAGTGCTTTTTGCATCAGCTCCTCGGCGGCGGCAAGCTCCTTGTGGTTGACAAGGCGCGCGCCCGAGGAAATTCCCCATTTTCTGCCGCGCTTGAAGGTGCTGTCGGGCAAAAGAACCGTTTCCAATGTGTCGCATCCGTTAAACGCGCCACTCTTGATTTTGATGCGGGAGTTTGCAAACAGAACGGTCTGCAGGGCGATGCAGTCGCGGAACACCTCTTTGCCAACCACCTTGAGGGAGGCGGGGAGGCTGATCTCCTTGAGTGCCAAGCAGCCCCAAAAGGCGCGTTCTTCAATGATCTTGAGCACGGGAGAGGCTTCAATCACCTCCAAGGAGGTGCATTTGGCAAATGCTTCCGCTTCAATTTTGACCAAGGTTTTGGGCAAGCGGATCTCGTGCAGAGCAAAGCAATGCGAAAACATATATTCCTCCAGCTCCTTCAGCTCTGCTTCAACGGTCACCGTTTGGAGTGCGTTGCAGTAGGCAAAGCAAGAGGGGGCAATGTCTTGAACGGAGGCGGGAATTGTGATTTCTTGGAGCGAAGTGCAACCCAAAAATGCCGAGTGACCAATGCGCTTTACCTCGGCACAAAGCGTCAAGTTGTTCAGCTTTTTGCAATGCGCAAAGGCGGCGTTACCAACGTAGCTGATGTGCTCGGGCAAATCGACCTCTTCGAGGTTAGAGCAACAAGAAAATGTGTAGTCGCTCACGGTACGAATGGCGTTTGGCATTTTTACGCGAGCGAGCGCGTAGCAATCGCTAAACGCGCCAATGCCTACGTAAACGATGCCGTCGGGGAGCGTAACCTCGCGCAGAGCGGTGCAGCGTGCAAAAATATAACGGCCGAGCGTGCGCACGCTTTCGGGAATACTGATGGACTTGAGCGACCGACAACCCCAAAAGGTGCAACGGTGCAGGGCGGTAATGCCCTCGGGCAGAGCAAGCTCCTCAAGGCTTTCGCAATCAAAAAACGCATAGCGTCCAATGTGCTCAATTGATGCCGAAAGCACCACGTGACGCAGAGCCGTGCAGCCCTTAAAGCAGGAGTCACCAAGGGAGACGACCGAGCGGGGCAGGAGCAATGCGGTCATAGAGGAGCAACCCTCAAAGGCGTGGTCGCCAATGAGGCGCAAGCCTGAGGGGAAGATCACCTGCAAAAGGTTAGAGCAGCCCATAAAGGCGCGCGGGCCAATGGTGGCAACACGTCTGCCAAGCACTACGCGGGTAACGTAGGTGTTGCCCTGAAACGCTTCTTCTGCAATGTCGGTAATATCGTCGGGGATGACGACCTCGCTCTTTTTGCCATAGTAGCGAATAAGTCTGCCGTTTCGAATCTCACCGTGGCGAATCAGCTCGGGTGTGGGAGCGGTTATCTTTTTTTCGGATTTGTTGGGTGTGTTGGTTTTTTCGCTCATAGTTAAATCCTTCTAAAATACCCGTCAAGGGACACTGCCGCGGCAGTGCCCCTGTTTTGGGAGTGATTATTGTTCGTCGTTTTCCTTTTGTGCGTTACTTACGATTCTGCCACCGACTACGCCGGAGAGAAGGGAAGTAATGTCAAGACCGGTAGACTCCTTAACGCCTTCCATAATTTGGTTTGCGCTATTCATAACGTCCTTTACAAGACGGGTGGAGTTGCCGTCACCGTACATAACGATGCGGTCGGTCTGGCTAAGAGGAGCGGCAGCGTTCTTAACCACCTCGGGAAGAGCGGCGAGATACATTTCGAGGACGGATGCTTCACCCATCTTCTTTTGTGCTTCTGCCTTCTTTTCAATGGCTTCAGCCTCTGCCAAGCCCTTGGCGCGAATACCTGCAGCCTCTTGCTCCATAGCATAACGGAGAGCCTCTGCCTCTGCCTTTCTTGCCTCTGCAGCTTGAATAGCACGGTACTTTTCAGCCTCAGCCTCGCGTTGTTGCTTAATCAGCTCGGCTTCAGCCTTCTTTTCCATTTGGTACTTCATAGCATCGGCTTGCTTACGAATTTCAGCGTCGAGCTCTCTTTCCTTAAGAGCGATAGCCTTTTCTGCAAGCTCTGCTTCCTTTTCCTTGCGGGCGATGTCTGCGTTCGCCTTGGTAATTTCAATGGTCTTACGTTGGTTTTCCTGTTGAATGGAGTATGCAGCGTCTGCCTCTGCACGCTTGGTTTCGGATTTGACCTTCATGTCAGCCTGTTGAATAGCAAGGTCGGCATCCTGCTCAGCAATCTTCTTTTCAGCCTCAACGCGAACGGCGTTTGCTTCTTGTTGTGCGTTGGCGGT
>JAZRKS010000029.1:0-2031 GCA_045646445.1 Eubacteriales bacterium
ACGTTATCCGTCTTTTGATAGGACCAGCATGCCATCAGGTGAATTGGCAAATGGACAAGGTAACCGCCCAGCACGAACGCTGCATCACCACGCCAGAGAATATCTATTACAGGCGGAATCAGCGTGATAGCGGCTACACACAGATAGGCAAGCCAGGGCTTGTGGTAGCATACCGGCGCAAAACCAAAACAGTAGAATAAAGCGCAGATACTGATGGGTGCGAAAACCGATAGAGCAACTGTACCGAAGATGGGTTCAAGGTCAACCGTAAAAAGCGGAGTATGGCTGACGGACATCTCCACTACCGGAAGGCATTCGAGCATATCATCGATATTGAAGCCGCAAATGAACAGAGTACCCGACAGCACCAGTTCAGCTCCTATAATTATTCCCACGGTCAGCATAACGTGCTTCAAATAATAGCGCACGTCGGTAGTTACCATAAACCAATCTTCCTTTAAGTAGCTAGACATAAGTAACAACATAACGACAGCGTTGGCTACGTGGTAGACGATCTCAATCCATACGCTTTTCTCCCACTGTTCCCAAAGCCCGAGTCCGACAAAAGGCATAAACATGGGAAACAGTATGAAAACCCAAATCCAACAGGGAATCAGGCCAAAAATTTGGATTTTTTCCGGCTTGCTGGTCATAGAGGGGAATAGTTCGCTCATGATTTCGCTCCTTTCTGAGATAAAAAGCCGCAGAGTATCCCCTGCGGCTTTGGTTGCGGTCAAAGCCGCGAGTGAGTCAATTGAAAAGTCTCTGAACCTATATTTGCGCGCATAATTTGTGCTAAAGTGATATTAGGCAACAGCGCGCAAATGATTGGTGTTGCGTTGCAACACCAAGAGGTTCTTCGTCCGTAAATTCAATCTAAAAATACATAGACGGACGAGTCCGTCTATGTATTTTTGGTCGAAGTGACAGGACTCGAACCTGCAGCATCGTGCTCCCAAAGCACGCGCGCTACCAATTGCGCCACACCTCGTTATTGATTTTTCGTACTTATATATTATACCACGAAATTATGGTTTTGTCTACATGTTTTTGTTAATTTACTTGATTTTTTCGTGGATGGATGCGATTGTGATTGACAAGCTGTTTTTTGTGTGTTATAATTATATGAAATTTTGTTTTTGGAGATCATTATGAAAATAAAAGGCGCGATTTTTGATATGGACGGCACCCTTCTTGACTCGCTTTGGGGTTGGGAGGAGCTTTGGGATTGGGGCGGCAAGAAATACCTCGGTATCGAGGGCTACAAGCCGGACACCGCAATCGACAAGGCTGTGCGCACGATGGTGCTTTATGATGCGATGGTATACGTGCACGAGCACTGCGGTTTTGGCCCCGCAGAGGAGCTTATGAAGCATTTCAACGACACGCTCCCCGAGCTTTACGCAACCCAATTTGGGCTCAAGGACGGCGTGCGCGAGTTCCTTGATTACTGCTTTGAAAACGGAATCCCGATGTGTCTTGCCTCGGCGACCGAGAAGCTTTATATCAACACAGCCCTCGACCGCCACGGTATGAGAAAGTATTTCCGCGCGGTGCTTTCCTGCGCCGACATTGGCAAGGGCAAGGAAGAGCCCGATATTTTCGAGGCGGCTCTCGAGGTTTTGGGAACTCCCAAAGAGGAAACTTTCGTTTTCGAGGATTCCTATGTCGCGCTTGAAACCGCCGCACGTGCGGGCTTCCCAACAGTCGGCATCTTCGACTGCCACGCCTTCGAGCAAGAAAGACTCGCAAGCTCCGCCACGTACTATATCGCGGAAGGCGAAACAATGATGAAGCTTGTGCCTTTTGAAGAATAACAGTAAAAATCATCGCTTCGGCGATGATTTTTTCAAAAAATATGATATAATTTTCTCACAACCCCTTGACTCTCCCCTTGGGTGTAATGATAAAATGTATTTGCGGGGCGGAAATAGCGCTGTTTTGGTCTTGCAGAATACTATATTGAAAGGTGAAAACTATGTATAAGATCGGTGAATTATCAAAGCTTTGCAACATTTCGGTAAAGACGCT
>JAZRKS010000030.1:0-6563 GCA_045646445.1 Eubacteriales bacterium
CTTGCTCCAAAAAAGGTGGGATACCAGCAAAGCTCCAGGACTGCAAGGAGAACGAAAAGCATTCCTCCCTTGTATTTATCCACCTCGCATCCACGGGCGCGGTAACCAAAGGCAAAACCTGCGGCGCACCCCACCACCAAAAAGGAGACCGTCCACAAGAGCGCCATCAACCACGCGGGCGGAACCATATCTGCAACTCCCAAGGACATCAGCATCACGTGCGGTGCTCCCACAAAAAAGCGCACGAGCATCCCGCCAATCATCAATCCACCGCCCATCAACACCATCCAAAGCGGGTTGGTGTGCTCCATTTCCATATTCAGCCACGCACCAACCGTCATGCGCCCGTATTTCTTTTTAAACAAAAAACAGCACCTCCCGAAAGATGCTGTTTTTGTGTGCATCTCTCCCTACAACCTATGAGGGTGGGATGCTTTTTATGCGCCGCGCTGCCATTTCCACGGCATTGGAAAGAGGTTTTCGTTCTCTTCAAACTCTTCTTCAGTGTTCTTCCCTGTGTGTACTGTGCAAGAACGGTTGTACTGCTCGTCAGTCCCCGAAATGCCACAAAAATCGGGCAAATCAGCGGCAAAATACGCTTCTTTTGGGTTGGGATTGGGGGGAATAGAGGAAGCATTACCGCGCCAGACATATTCGGCATCGCTTACGCGGACTTGTTTTGGAAAGTGTCGCTCAACTTGAATGAGCCCGACCTCTTCCCTATCTTCCGCAGGGCAATTTCCGTGGCAGATGCCGCCCGATTTACAAACCTCGGTTAATGTGTGACACTTGCAAAAGACGTGCGGCAGAGTTCCCTTGGTAAACCATCCCGACTGCACACGCCTGCCGCGAGGGTCTTTTTGGCAGGCAGCGGACAAGAGTGCTCCCGAATCGCGGCAATAGTTTGCTTGCACTACGGTTGCAGGGATATCAAAATCGCGTTTTTCGCCCTTCTTGGTCACGATGCGGCGCATAACGGTGTTCCAAATGTTTGTGCAAAGATTGCGCCCAACCAACGCCTCGGGGTATTCGTATCCACACCACACGCCGCAAACAAGTGAAGATGTGTACCCAACAAACCAACGGTCGTGGTCGTTTTGTGTGGTTCCCGTTTTGCCCGCACAAGCACAAAGATTTTGCAACGTGACTGCCGAGGACGTGCCACTCTCGACAACTCCCTCGAGCAGTTTGGTCATAATAGCGGCGGTTTCGGGTGAGAGGACGCGCTCGGATTCATCTGCACGCGAAAGCAGAATATTCCCCTCACTATCGGTTACACGGTAATAGGAGCGGTAAGGATGATACACGCCACCGTCGGCAAGTGCAGTATAGGCGGTTGTCAGCTCACGCAAGGTAACACCGTAGTTGAGCTGCCCAAGACCGAGAGCCGCCCAGTCGCGGTCATTGGCGCCCGATTTTGAGACAAGATCGAGGTGAAAACGGTCTTTGCCGTAAGCGTAAGATTTTTCAAGTCCCAAATCCTCAAGCACGCGCAAAGCGACGGTGTTTGTAGAGTGCGCTACGGCGTAGGCAATATTGGTAAGGCCTCGGTAGATATTGTCAGCGTTTTTGGGCCACGCAGAGCGCCCGTCTACGTCAAACTTGATGGGAACGTCATCATAAACGCTTGCCCAATTGATGATCCCCTCTTCGAGCGCAGGAGCGTATACCGTGAGGGGTTTGATGGTAGAACCCGGCGCGCGACGCGTTTGTGTTGCAAAGTTTTGCAGTCGATTGCCCTTCTTCTCGCCAATCGCTCCTGCAACGCCAAGGATATCCCCCGTTTTGCTATCCAGGATGATGATTGCCGATTGTGCCGACTTGCCGTTTTCATTCTTGGGCATACTGACAGAGGTGCGGTAGTACTCTTCAACAATGGATTGAATTTCCTTATCCATTGCTATATCAATGTGCAGCCCACCCGTATGGAAGAGGTGCGAGGCGGCAGAACGGCTCATGCTGTATTTTTCAATAAGGTCATTGATAATATCTTCAGCAACCATATCGGCATACCATGAGTTTGCGCTGCCACCGCTTGGCGCTTTGACATTGAGGATTGTGGGAGCGGAAAGAACGCCTGAAAGCGTAGTGGCATCGAGGTATCCTTGCGCGTGCATTTGCGAAAGGATGAGGTCGCGGCGCATGCGGTTGTTTTCGGGGTGGCGGATGGGATTGTAGTAGCTTGGGTTGTTGGTAATGGAGATGATTGCCGCACATTCCGCAGTGGTAAGGTCGCTAACCGATTTTGAAAAATAATGCTCTGCGGCGGATGCAATACCGTCGCATTGGTCGGAGAAATGCACCACGTTGAGGTAGAGCTCAAGGATTTGCGTTTTGTCAAGCTTGCGTTCCAAGTCGCGTGCCCAAAGAATCTCCTGCACCTTGCGTTGCCACGTAGGGGCGTTCTCACCCGTGAGGTTTTTGACGAGCTGCTGCGTAATGGTTGAGCCGCCAAAGTGCGCGTCGCCTCCCAAAAGATAGTTTCCAACCGCCGCAGCGGTACGGTACCAATCTACTCCTTTGTGCTCAAAAAAGCGCTTGTCCTCTATGGAAATCACAGCATTTATCATATCCCTTGGAATTTGCTCATAAGGAATATATGCCGTTTGCCGCCCTGCCCAAATGTCGGCTGTGACGCTCTCACGCTCACCTGTGCGGTTGGTGCGGTCGGTAAAATTGTAAATATAAAATTGCGGTGTGCGCGGTTGTGTTCCAAGCGTGGGGAGAAGCTCATCAGCAGATGCCGAAAAGTTGCACACCAAATAAAAAGCAACCAAAACGCCCGCAACGAGTGAAAGCCACAAAATTGTTGATAAAATTGCCCAAAGTGCGCGGCGCAAAACGGTTTTGAATTCTTGTCCTCTTTGCATTTTTGTCTCCTTATTTTTTTGTTAGTATTGCACGCGGCGGTGTATATCAAACGCAAAAATGGGGATGCTATCATTACCGATATTACAAAAAAATGCGATGGGAGAGAAAAAATGGACGTAACCAAAGTTTTTGCACTGCTTTGCGGCTTTTTGCTCATTGTTTGCCTCACACTCTCCATTACCTGCCTTGTGGTGATGCGAAACGCAGTTGAGGAGACCTCGGCTTGGCAAGATCGCGCCGAGGCACTTGTTGGGGAGCTTGGCGGCTGTGTGGAGGTGATGAAGGAAATGGAAACAGAAGAAAATTTACCGGTGCTTGCGCCTGAAGAAAACGAGGGTGAAGTTACAAGGGAACGATATTGTTTACGACTTGATGGGGATAGCATTGGCGTTTATGATACCGAGGGCTTTCTCATTCAAAGAAGCACCGTACACGCTTCCCTTTTGCCCCAAAAAGAGCGCGAGCGGCTTGCCACTGGTGTTTGGGTGGCATCATGGGCAGAGGTTGGAAGGCTCTTGCAGGATTATGAATAAAAGAACCCCAACCGATTTTCGGTTGGGTTTTTCTCATCCTTCCGTATTCTCAATTCCTCCGCGAATCAAAAGATCAAAGCAAACATCATCGCTCAACTCTATCATTACCCCTTCTACGTGTAAAAAGCGCGCCGCGGCAAAGTTGTAGGTGGAGATGGGACGGTCGAGTGCATCGTTGGATTGCGCGCTGACAAGAATCTCGTTGCCATCCATCCCCGTAATGATAACGGTGTGATACCAATCCCCCTCCTCGTTTGCATATTGCACCACGTCGCCAAGCTCTGCTCTCTCTCTTGGCACCTCGGTGGCATAGGGACCGACACCGCCGTTTTCGTTGGCAAACTTTTGCGTCAGAAAATCGTAAAAGAACTCCACACTGCTCCACGCGGGGGCTCTATCCTCGGGAGAAATGTAGTACCACCCGACGTTGGGGGTGTAATTCATGGTGCAGCTCCCTGCCAACAGGCATTGTGACACGAAATTTGTGCAGTTGCCTCCAATTCCCGTAAAGTCATAAAACAGTGGGTTACGCGAAAGTGCCCAGGTCTTTGCATACTTCACGGCTCTCTCTCGGTTATAGGGTTTTTGTATCAGCATATCTTAACGCCTCCTTACATAATCTACAAATAGTATATGCAAGCACAAACAAAATGCCCGCGCCAAGCGGCGCGGGCTCATGATTTTACGGAACAAAGGTGTTAAAGATGGTTTCCATATCCATCATTGTTTTTTTTGCTTTTACGGTAAAGCTTTCTGCGGTGCCATTATCACGGTCGCCAAGCACAAGGATGTAACGCGCTCCCGTTGCTTTGGAGGTTGCAGAGGTTACGATAAAGGACTCGGTGGTATACCCCGTTTTGCAGGCCTCAAGATCAACGCCCGTAAGGGAGAACGAGGGATATTTTTCAAGACGGCTGGCATAAGAGGGCTTGAGGGAAACCTTGTAGGTTGCAGGCATGTCATCCTTTAGCCAATGCGCCGTAATGTTGTAAGCGGCGGTGCGCGGCTTGAGAATATCGGCAATCAGCTCGCATTGCATTGCATACGCCATGATCTGTGCCATATCGCGCGCGGTGGTCACGTTGGTGCTACTGTCAAAGCCAACGGCATTATCAAACTCGGTGTCATACAGTCCGAGCTCCTGAGCCTTGGCGTTCATCATATTCACAAAGGCTTCCTCGGTTCCTGCTACCTCTTTGACTATCATATAGGTACAATCTGCCGCCGAGGAAACGCCAATGCCATAGAGCATATCCTTAACGGTGTAGGTATCCCCGATACAGCTGATACCGTTGGACTCCTGCGGCAGTGCAAGCTCGGTGCCAAAATAGTCACCGCGTGTAACGTATTCAACAACGTCGTAGGAAAGAGGGATTTGGCGGTTGAGATCTTCGGTTGTCAAATTTTCGCAAGCGACGATCAGGGTCATTACCTTGGTCATAGATGCAGGTGAGAAAATAAGCTCGGCATTCTTCCCTGCAACGATCTCGCCGATTTCAAGGTTGATCAAAACGGCATAAAAGGCATCGATCTCGTCGGCAATATTCACGGTGTTTTCGGTCGCTGTGGCGTACGGAACGACTCTGCCGCCCGAGAAAATAGCACCGACCTGATTTTGCGGCGGTGTTATCGGTGTTTGCAAAGGCGTGGTAACGCTCGGCTTTTGCGGTTGCGGCTTTGGTGCCGGTCCCGCTTTTAACATCAATATGCTAACGGTAAATACTAAAAAAACGGTGAGAGCCAGCAAAAAAATTGCCATCAGCGCTTCGCCGTCGATACGCTTTGCTTTTTTGGGGTTGGGGGTTACGGGTCTGTTCACTAATTTGGCTCCCTTCGTGATTTTTCGCTACTAAAATTGTACCATAAAACCCACTCTGTTGCAAGACGTTTTAAGAATATTTTTAAAAAAGTTTTTTTATTCTATAAAAAAAAGCAAAATTGGTTGACAACCTCAAAAAATTGTGTTAAAATTAACATAGAATATTTTTAATTATTGTGGAGGTCTGTTATGGCATTGTTCAATAAGAAAAAAACCGAAGAAGCAAAAAAAGAAGCGACTAAAGCCCCCGCTGCAGAAGAAAAAAAGGGCCCCTCTATTCACAACGTAAAGGTTCCTGCTCCCAAGGCAACCGAAACCAAGACCGCTGAAAAAGCACCTGCAGCAAAGGCAGTTCCCTCTGCTACCAAGGTTGCCGCAAAGCCTGCTGCTCCCGCAGCAAAGGCAGCTCCTGCCGTAGCAAAGGCTCCTACCCCTGCTACCAAAAAGGCTGTTCCCGCATCCAAGGTACCCGCAGGTGTTACCGTTGTTCCCCGCCCCTTCTTTATGAAGACCGAGGAGGACGTTCGTTTGGCGTTTGACCAAGCAATTGCCGAGGCTGACGCTCAAATTGCAAAGAACGGTGCAAAGGCTGTTGGTAAGTATGAGTTTGAGCTTGAGGTTGACGGTTTCCACTTCTACCTTGTAGCAAACAACGGTCAGGTTCTGTTCGATAGCCCCAGCTTTACCACTTTGGTAGGCGCTCTTAAGGGTATTGAAACATTCAAAAAGACGGTTGCAGAAGGCGATTTTGCTATTCGCGCCGACAAATACGATCGCTACCGCTTTGTGCTTGCTCGCAAATACTACGGCGAAAACTACACCACCAAGGATCAATGCCAAAAGTGTGCTGAGTCTGTAAAGAATTTTGCAAACAACGCGCGCATCATTCGCTACACACCCACCGCAGAAGCACTCACTGCTTTTGAGACGGCAAAGGTTGCGAAGAGATCCCCCGACGACATTGACTGGAAGGCAATTGAAGCTACAGAAGCAAAGACCGCAAAAATGGGTAAGTTTGAAATTTGCAAAGAGAGCGATCAATACGCTTTCTATCTGCTTGCAAACAACGGTCAGATCCTCTACTCCAGCCGTCTGTACGCCAGCGAAGCCGCTTGCCGCAAGGGTGTTGAATCCTTTAAGCGTGCCGCATACGTTGGTAACTTCTTTGTTGACCGCGACAAGTTCGGCAACTACCGTTACGTTCTCAAGAACATCGGTTCTGCCCCCGCTTTCATCGGTGAGTCCTACGACAACAAGCCACAATGCGAGAACATTATTCAATCGGTAAAGAACTTCATCGTTACCGCTTCCATTGAACTGGAAGTCGGATCGTAGCCATG
>JAZRKS010000031.1:0-7402 GCA_045646445.1 Eubacteriales bacterium
TTTTTGAACGGTATTTGCATCCCCCTGCGGCAAAAACGCAGTGACGGGGCGCAAAAAGCCTGCCACCTCACCCACGTTGCAAGAAAAGCAAACCTCGCCCAATTTTACCTCGCATTCGTCTCCACTTGCCGTGAGTGTCAATCCGCAAAGCGAGGGGGGCGAGAGATATTCCACGCTCACGCACGTTCCCCCTTCCCCTATCTCAACAACGGCAGAGAATTCCACGCCGCTCATCTTGCCTCTGACCTCACCGCGACCGCCCGATGCAAGGTAGTCCATTCCGCTCTGCGCGGGCGCGCACCCGACCGTCCACGACGACATCAGTACGACAACCAATAGCAAAAAATGTCGAATTTTCATTTCTTTTTCTCCTCTTTTCACACATCGATATGCTTTCTTATGGCTATTTTTATGATATTTTTTGAAAAAAGATGCAAAAAAGGGATTGCAAAATTTGTCTTATAATGGTATAATAGATGCAGTATTTTTGAAGAAAGGCGGAACGCTATGGAAACATCTCCTCACACTGCGGCAAAGACCCCTCCTGTATATTATTTTTATAACTCGACAAAGCGCGCAGAGATTGACATTGGCGCTCTGCAAAACAACTACCGCGCTTGCCTTGAAAAGCTTCAAGCGACATCGCCAAATGTGCGCATTCTTGCGGTGGTCAAGGCCGACGGTTACGGACACGGCTCAAACACCTGCGTGTGGTCTCTTTTGGAGGCGGGTTGTGACTTTTTTGCGGTATCCTGCTTGGAAGAAGCCTACCCCGTGCGCGTTCAGGCAGAAGACAAAGCGGATATTCTCATTCTCGGTTACACAATTCCAAAGCTGCAAACCGTACAAGAGTTGATAAAATTCGATTTTATACAAACCCTGCTCTCCCCCGATTACGCGCGAGAGCTTGCAAAAGTCATCAAAAAAGAAAATCTCCCTCCCCTGCGCGTTCACATTGCCATTGACACCGGCATGGGGCGCATCGGCTACCCCGCACGCACCGAAAAAGAGATTGACGAAACGGTAAAAAACATTCTCGCGCTTCGCGATGAGAGTGCGTTTGAGATTTGCGGCATGTTCACGCACTTTGCCCGAGCAGACGAAGGGCTTGCAACCTCAAAAGAAAAAACGACCCTGCAGGCAGAACGCTATCGCCGCCTCAAACAAAAGCTTGAGGAGAACGGTATGACCGTTCCCTTTCACCACGTGTGCAACAGCGCCGCCGCGCTGACACGAACCGACGACATTTTTGACGGCGTGCGTCTCGGCCTTTGCCTCTACACACCGCCCACGTACACCCCAAAACGCCTGAAATTGCAACCTGTTATGCATCTTTCGGCAGACGTGGTGCATATTCAAACGATCCCCGCAGGTGAATCGGTTGGCTACGGCGGCCGCTTTACCGCGCTTGAGGACACCAAAATAGGCGTGCTCCCCATTGGATATGCCGACGGCATTCCCCGCTCTCTCAGGGGCGCGACGCTTTCTATCAAAACCGAAAAAGGCACCTTCCCCACCAAGATCATCGGCAGTATTTGCATGGACCAATGTATGATAGATCTTTCCGAAATTGATGCAAAAATCGGCGACCGCGTCAGCTTTTTCGGTCACACGCCCACCTCTCTTGCGGCGCTTGCCGAGCACGCAGGCACCATTCCCTATGAGCTGCTATGCTCCATCTCTTTGCGCGTTCGCCGCAGCATCATTTGCCCCAATAAAACAAAAAACGAGGATTAAAAAATGAAACGATTTGTAAAATTATCTTCTTTGTGCATTGTTGCAGTCTTGATCGTCGCCCTGCTCTGCACCCCTGCCGCCGCACTTGGCACCCAAACCGCAAAACACATTGTGGGAAACGGCGCCGTGGGTGAAGGTGTTGGAAAACAGACCACGTTGATTGATTTTTCCGCCTCTGACCTTGGCGGCTTTGCCCCCTTTGCAGGGAACGAGACCTTGACCTTTGGTGCCTCCGCCGTTTGGGGAACCAACGTGCTCAAAACCCGTCTCTCTTCCCCCGCAAGCGAAACGGGTATTCAAAAAACCTACTCCACCGCATCTGTTCTTGCAGGGGCTACCACCATTTCGGTACAGCAGGTTGCGCAAGCAAACGCCTACACGCTGACGCTTCGCCTCTCGGGTGTTGACAAAAACGGCTCACCCCTGACCCTTGAAGCCAACGTAGCCGCCACCACAAACCAGTGGCAAACCGTTACCTTTGATATTTCCTCCTTCACTTCTCTTGTTGATGTGGATGCCCCCTTAACGCTGGCGCTTTTGGCATCGGCTGACGAGGAGACCTCGATCGGTGCTGAATGGATGGTGAAATCCATTTACACAAACGCACCTCAAGCAATGCCCGAGCTTGTGCTCCCCGCTGCCGCGGCGGCTTGCGGCTTTGCAATTGGTTTTGCACTCTTTTTTGTGATTTATCGCACCACATGTAAGAAAAATCGCCGCCCCCGTTGGGAGGAGCAATGATATGTCGTTGAACGTAAAATACGAGCACAAGCTGCAGGACATTGCGTTTTTGAGCGGTCACCGCATTCAATATATTCCGCACCTGCACCGCGAATTAGAGCTCATATGTCTTTTAGAAGGTGACGTGATTGCCTATGCCGATTCGGTTCGCTATGAATTGCACGCCGGCGATATCTTCCTCACCTTCCCCAACCAAATTCACTCCTATGAGGAACTAACCAAAGAAACGCACGTAGGCTTTATTTTTAAGCCCGACCTGCTCCCCGAGCTGATGGAGACCTTTACCATTGGTACCCCTACCTCCCCCGTTATCGAAAGTGCGGCAAACGATCCGCGCATCCGCGCACTCATCGATGCTCTGACCGATACCGTAACACGGGAGGATTTTTCGCACGTATCCGAGCTTCGCCGCGGCTATTTGTTAGCCCTTTGCGCAGAGCTGATCCCTATGATGAAGATCTCCAAGCTCCCCTTGGGAGATTCCGAATCTCTGCGCACCATCGTTTCCTTTTGCACCCAAAACTATGCCGAGAACCTCTCCCTCTCTCTTTTGGAAGAAAAGCTTCATTTAAATAAGTTTTACATCTCCCACTTGTTCAGCGGCAGACTCGGCCTGCGCTTTAATGATTACATCAATTCCCTGCGCGTTTCCGAGGCTTGCCGTTACCTGCTCAACTCTTCGCTGAGCATTACCGAAATCGGCTCGCTCGTTGGTTTTAACACGCCGCGCACCTTTAACCGCGCATTCATCAAGCAATTAGGGCTTTCCCCCTCGGAATACCGCAAACAGCGTATGCCCGAGATGCGCGCGCACGTCAAACGCCTCTCTGAGGAGTAAAAAAGTTACAAACCCACGCCGTTTGTCGCACATGTCTTATTAAAAAAGAAAAGAATAGCAATATTTGTCTGATTGGAGAATGATTATGAGCCAAATTAAGGATATTAAACTCGCACCCTCGGGTGCGGACAAGATCGCATGGGTAGCCTCTTATATGCCCATTCTCAACACCATTAAAGAAGAATTTGAGAGAACCAAGCCCTTTGCGGGAAAGAAAATTTCGATGTCGATCCACCTGGAAGCCAAGACCGCTTACCTTGCAAAGGTTTTGCGTGCAGGCGGCGCCGAGGTGTGGGTGACCGGATGCAATCCCCTTTCCACCCAAGACGACGTTGCGGCGGCTCTTGCTGCCGAGGGCTTCGAGGTTCACGCCATTCACGGCGTTTCGATGGAAGAATACGTCGAGCACCTCAAAATGACACTTTCCTGCTGCCCCGATCTCATCATTGACGACGGCGGCGACCTCATCTCTCTTCTTCACGGCGAATGCCGCGAATACGGCAAAAACCTCATTGGCGGTTGCGAAGAAACCACCACGGGTATTCACCGCCTGCTCTCCCGCGAAAAAGCAGGACTTCTTGACTACACCATGATTGACGTTAATGACGCCGACTGCAAGCATTTGTTTGACAATCGCTACGGCACAGGACAGTCGACGCTGGACGGAATCATGAACGCCACCAACCTCATTATTGCAGGCAAGACCGTTGTAATTGCAGGCTACGGGTGGTGCGGAAAAGGCTTTGCCATGCGCGCAAAAGGCATGGGCGCAGTCGTTATTGTAACCGAGGTTGACCCCATTAAAGCGATTGAAGCAACCATGGACGGCTTTACCGTTATGCCCATGGATGAGGCCGCAAAATACGGTGATTTGTTCGTCACGCTGACGGGTTGCGCAGACGTTCTTGTAAAGCGTCACTTTGAAACAATGAAAGACGGTGTGCTGCTTGCAAACAGCGGCCACTTTGATGTAGAGATCAACAAGGATCACCTGGCCGAGCTCGCCACCGAAATTTGGGAGCGCAAGCCCAATATTCGCGGCTACCGCATGGCAGACGGCCGCGTGCTCAACCTGCTTGCCGACGGCCGACTTGTCAACCTTGCCGCAGGCAACGGTCACCCTGCTGAAATTATGGATATGTCCTTTGGCATTCAAGCAAAGGGCCTTGCTTACCTTGCAAAACACGGCAACCAAATGGATAAAAAGGTGTATGCCGTTCCCATGGAAATTGACCGTGAGGTAGCACTTATCAAGCTCAACTCCACCGGTGTCAACATTGACGTTCTCACCCCCGAGCAAGTAGAATATCTCGCTCGCGTTGAGTAATAAATCCTCTTTGTTTTTTATCTTTTATAACCATTTTTGTTATTTATTGGAAATAGCAATATTTGTCTTGTTTTAGTTTTGAGTTCAAAATTGAAGGAGTTTCCTCTCGATGTTAAATCAACCCCAAAATAACCAAAATCCTCTCTCTTGCCGCGTTGCCGTCATCGGTGCGGGGCATGCGGGCATTGAGGCAGCTCTCGCCTCGGCGCGACTCGGTGTAGATACCGTCCTGTTTACCATGTCGCTCGAGTCGATTGCAAACATGCCCTGCAACCCTTCCATTGGCGGAACGGCCAAGGGTCACCTCGTTTATGAGATTGATGCGCTTGGCGGCGAAATGGGCCGCGCTGCAGATCTTGTCACATTGCAATCTCGACTTCTCAACATGGGCAAAGGTGTTGCCGTGCAGAGCAAGCGTGTGCAGGCAGACCGCAAAAAATATCAATCCATTATGAAGCGTACGCTTGAGACCACACCCAATTTGCGCCTTGTGCAATCGGAAGTGACCGCAATATTTGTCTCATCCAACAATGAATGTAATGCGTTTTCTAAAAACAACAATGATTCGACAGCAATATTTGTCTCGGGTTTACAGACACGTTTGGGTGAGAAATGGGATTGCGATTGCATCATTATCGCTACGGGAACCTATCTCGAGAGCGCCATCTTCGTGGGTGACGTCAGCTACGAGGCAGGCCCTGATGGCTTCCTTCCCGCCAAGGGACTCTCCGCCTCGCTCGAGGAAATTGGTGTCAAGCTGCTCCGTTTCAAAACCGGTACACCCGCGCGAATCAAGCGCGAGACCATTGATTTTTCGGTGCTCGAGGAGCAACCCGGAGATGATTTCATTCTCCCCTACTCAGCCCTTCACGACGAGAACTTCTTTAAAGATTTTGAACAAATCAGCTGCCACATCGTTTACACCAACTCCGAAACACACCGCATCATTCGCGAGAACATCACGCGCAGCGCCATGTATTCCGGCAAGATCCACGGCACGGGCCCTCGTTATTGCCCCTCGATTGAGGATAAGCTCGTTCGATTTGCCGATAAGGAGCGCCACCAGCTCTTTGTAGAGCCAATGGGTGCCGATACCTCGGAAATCTATCTGCAGGGCTTTTCCACCTCGCTCCCCACAGACGTGCAAGTAAAAATGCTGCACTCTCTGCCCGGTTTTGAGCAAGCAGAGATCATGCGATACGCCTACGCCATCGAATATGACTGCGCAGACCCCCTGCAAATGGATGCTACGCTCGAATTTAAGCATATCAAAGGCCTTTTCGGCGCAGGACAGTTCAACGGCACCTCCGGATACGAGGAAGCCGCCGCACAGGGCCTTGTTGCCGGCATTAACGCCGCAAGACGCGTCAAAAACCTTCCTTCTATTATATTGCCACGCTCCGGCAGCTATATTGGCACCTTGATTGACGATCTTGTTACCAAGGGAACCAACGAACCCTATCGTATGATGACCTCGCGTTCGGAATACCGCCTGCTTTTGCGTCAAGATAACGCAGATTTACGCTTAACCCCCATTGGATACGAGGCAGGACTCATTGACGAAGCACGTTATCAGGCGTTTTTGAGCAAAAAAGAGGCACAAGAGGCCGAAAAAGAGCGTTTAGAGCAAACGTTTGTCTCTCCCGCACTTGCCAACCCGCTTTTGGAACGCATTGGAGAAACACCGCTGAAATCAGGCTCTTCTTTGGCAAATCTGCTCCGCAGACCTGCAGTTACCTATGATTTGCTTGCAGAAATTGATACAAATCGCCCCGAATTGCCCTATTCTGTGCGACTTTCAGTCGAAACCGACACAAAATACAAAGGTTACACCGACCGTCAGATAGCGGACGTTGAAAGGCAAAAGAAATTTGAAGCAAAATTACTCCCCGATAACATCGATTATACACAAATTAAGGGCTTGCGCCTAGAGGCCGCGCAAAAGCTGGCAAATATTCGTCCTAAAACACTCGGACAAGCAGCGCGCGTAAGTGGTGTTAACCCCGCAGATATTACCGTTTTGATGATCTATTTAGAAATGAAATGAGGTTTTACCTTGGATTTTACTAATTTTTCGCAGATTTTCACCTCTGCGGCAGCTAAAAATGGCATTTCCGCACCAAACGAGGCTCAAATGCTCCAATTTTATCGCTTTACAGAGTATCTGTTAGAGGTAAACACACACACCAACCTAACAGCTATTCGTGAGCCTGTTGGTGTTGTTGATAAGCATTATATCGATTCGCTTTTGGCTATGCATCTGATCCCGGATGGCGCTCGCGTGCTTGATTTGGGCTGCGGACCGGGTTTTCCTTCTATTCCGCTTGCTATTATGCGCCCCGATTTAGAGATCACCGCACTCGACAGCACCTCCAAAAAGATTGATTTTGTGCAAAAAAGTGCAGAATTTTTGCAATTATCCAACCTAAAAGGCGTTTCCGGACGTGCAGAAGACCCGAAATTGAGAAAAATGCTTGGAGAATACGATATTGTTGTCAGCCGCGCAGTGGCAAGATTGAATATATTGTGCGAGCTCTGCATTCCGTATTTGAAAATTGGTGGTTCTTTGGTGGCATTAAAAGGCGCCAAATATGAAGAAGAATTAGCCGAGGCGGCCAACGCAATCAAAGTTTTAGGTGCAGAAACCGCCAAAATTGAGCAAAAAGAGCTTGTTACCGCAGATAATCAAGCAGAAACGCGCGGAATGATTGTAATTCAATCCAAAAAAGAGCCCCCCTGCCAATATCCGCGCGCATACG
>JAZRKS010000032.1:0-7274 GCA_045646445.1 Eubacteriales bacterium
ACCGCTTGGCCTCCGACTTAGAGGACCGCCGCAAAGGAGCGGAAAGATCTCGGCATACTTGAGATACTTTTCGTAAAAGCTTGCATCCCCCGTGATATACTTTTCATCTACACCGCACAGGCGCATTGCACGCCATTTGTAGTGGTCGGCAGCAAGCCATAATTCGCCAAGAGACTCAAACTTGCGGTCATTTTGCAGTTCTGCTTCATTCAGGTGACAGTGATAGTCAACAATGGGCAAATCCTTTACCGCAGCGTAAAGCTCTTCTGCCGCGGGGGTGTTTAAGAGGAGTGCATCCCCAAAAAATTCTTTCATAGGTTTCTCCCTTCCCTATCTGTTAAGACAAAATCTCAATTCTCTTGCCGCCCGACTGATACATAGAAAGGATCAGACGAACGACCTTTGCGGCTTCCTTACCCGATACGGGGAACGGACGGCCGTTTGCAATGCAATCATAGAAATCGCGAATGAGGATAGCATGTCCTGTTCCCCAAACGGTTTTACCAACAAGGTTGGCGTGGTCGCGGTTATCTTCAATTTCAACAGGCTTGCCGTTGAGCAGTACGAAATCGTTGCCTGCAATCACGCGCACCTTATCCATTGTAACGAATTGCAGCTGAACAGGCAGGTCAGCCGTTGCAGCGGTGGTACCGTAGAAGTGACACATCATACCGTCGGGCAACTCAAAGTGTGCCGTTGCGGTATCCTCTACCTCGATGCAATCCTTGTGGTAATCGTTATCGGTGTGCGCGGTTACGTGCGTAGGCATGCCGCACAGATGTTGGAGAAGGTCAAGGGTGTGCAGGGCTTGGTTGATCATAACACCGCCGCCCTCCTCGATGATCTTGCCTCTCCACGCACCGGATGCGTAGTATTTGGCATCTCTCTTCCAGCTGACAATGCCAAGTCCCGACTTAACGCCGTGCTCCTTGATGTAGTCCATCAGCCAGATCATACGGGGCTCATAGCGGTTTTGTTGGCAAACACCGAGCTGAGCGGTGCTCTTTTCTTCTGCCTCAAGAACGGCGTGCAGCTGCTCCATGGTGGTAGCCAAGGGCTTTTCGCAAAGCACGTTGATGCCGCGGCTAAGAGCTGCAATCACCATTTCGGCGTGCAGATAGTGCGGTGTGCAGATGTGAACGGAATCGGGCTTTTCCTTATCCAACAGTTCAACGTAGTCGGTGTAAACCGGAACGTTGCCAAGCTCGAATTTTTCAATCTTCTCGGCGGCGTGCTCGGGAAGGATATCGCAAAGCGCGCAGACCTTGTTGCCCGAGCCAACGATGGCGTTGATGTGGTTGCCCGAAATAGAGCCGCAACCGATGACAGCTATACGGAAAGTTTTCATAGTGTATTCCTCAGTTTTTGATAGGTAGTTAGTTTTTTCTTATTTGACGCCGCCGTAAGATCCCGAAATATCGAGAACTACGTCGGGGGTTTCCTTTTTGGTGACGGTGCTCTCTTGGATGCGACGGTTAAGCTCACTCAAATAGAGGTCATCGTCAATGGGGAGCTCCACGGCTCTATCCAGCCAAGTGGAAAGAAGCATTGCGTTCATAATTTGCACGCTCTTGATGCCCTCCTCACCCTTGACAAAGAGGGGTTCCAGCCCCAAAACAGCATTGGCAAAGTTGTTGAGAATGCCGATGTGCTGATCGTTGCGACCGAGGGCGACTATCTCAACGCTTCTATATACAGGGTCGACAAATGCGCGTGCCGTGCGGCAGAACTCACGCTCGTCAAGCTGCAGTCGGTCAAACACCAAGCGGTCGTTTTCGCAAACGAGGCGTCCGCGCGTGCCGGTAATTTCAAAGCGATTGGTTCCGGGGGCATCTGCCGTAGAGGTAACGAACACACCTGTGGCTCCGTTGGGAAACTCCATATAGGCGGTAACGTCGTCCTCAACCTCAATATCGTGCCATTTGCCAAAGTGGCAATGGGAGTGTATTTTTGTAGGGAGCATTCCCACGATCCATTGCAGCAGATCGATTTGGTGCGGACATTGGTTGAACAACACGCCGCCGCCCTCACCGCGCCAAGTGGCTCTCCAGCCGCCAAGGTCGAAGTAGTTTTGCGAACGATACCAATTGGTAATGATCCAGTTGACGCGCTTGATTTCACCAAGATCACCGCCCGACACCATCTCCTTCATTTTGCGGTAGATGGGGTTGGAGCGCTGATTGAACATCATGCCAAAAAGCTTATCCGACCGCTCG
Organism: Eubacteriales bacterium; assembly: GCA_045646445.1. Taxonomy (GTDB): domain Bacteria; phylum Bacillota; class Clostridia; order Oscillospirales; family CAG-272; genus UMGS1865. Next base: position 2,217 of record JAZRKS010000032.1, read on the forward strand.
GCAGTCGCATTCATCTGTTTGACCTGCTTGGTGTACACGCCTGCGGGCTTTTCGCAAATAACGTGCAATCCCGCATCGAGTGCTTGGCAAACAAGCGATTGGTGGTCATACGGCGGAACGGCAACGACAACGGCGTCGCAAAGTCCGCTGCGTAGCATTTCCCCGTAATCGGAAAACGCAACGACACCCTTGGCACCCTCAAGCGCCAAGATCGCATCTACCTTTGCTTGCTTTGGCTCGCAAATGGCACATAGCTCACCGTTTGCAATTTTGCCCTCAAGCAGGCTTTTGCAGTGTGCTGTGCCCATGTTGCCAATGCCGACAATGCCAAATTTAACCTTTTGCATTATGCTCTGCCACCTACAACGGGGTGACCGATTTCGGCAAGCATCTCCTTGAGTGCATTGACTGCGTAGTCAAACGCCTCGTCGGCGGTAGCAAATACAAACTTGTTCTTAAGCTCCTTGCCGTCAAATTGCTTGTAGGACTCGGAAACAAACAGGTGGGGTTCAACCGTGAGAACAACCTCTGCGTCGGTCATCTTATCAATCTTTTCAAGTGCTTCCTTGAGGTGACCCTCACCCGCGCCTGCGGGAACGAGCGTTCTGCCCTCATAGAGGCAATCCTTAACGTGCATGTATTCAAAATAAGGTGCAGTCGCCTCAAAGCCCGCAACGGGGTCTCTTTGGCAGTAAACGTAGTTTGCGGGGTCGTAGATGCCGCGCAGTCCGGGAACGGATGCAAGCAGGTCGGCTACACGCTCGGGGTCCTGACCGTAGATCTCACCCTCGTTCTCGTGGCAAAGAACGACGCCTGCCTCGGCTGCCTCGGCAACCATGATCTTCATTCTTCTGATAACCTCATCGCGGTACTCGTCGAGCTTGTCCTGCTCAACAAAGAAGCTGAAGATACGCATGCGCTTTGCGCCGAATACCTTACAAACCTCAAGTGCGCGACGGAAAAGCGCGAGGTGAGGCTCAAAATCGTCGGTGATTTTATATTTACCAATGGGAGAGCCGAAGGAAGGGACAATGATTCCCTCTGCATCAAAGCGACGCTTGATTTCTGCCAGCTCTTCATCCGTTTTTGCAATTACGGGACCGAGATTCATTGCGCGAGGCTCAATGCAAAACAGTCCGTTTCTCTTGAGTGCCTCGACCTGACCGTTAATACCGTTGTGTGCTTCATCTGCAAAAGCGGAGATCAAAAATTTTGCCATAGTAATTGTCCTTTCGTGATGATTCGTCTTTGACGAAATGGAATTGTGTGCGAGCAAAAAGCGTTTTTTGGCACACTTATTCATTATAACACTATTATTATAACAATTTTATTTAGAAATGTCAATTGCTTTTTTTATAAAAAGTGTTGCAAATATTGCTATTTTGTGGTATAAATAGAGTAGAACAAGGCATCATTTGCACCGTATGCTCCAAAAGCAACCCCAAAACGCCGCAAGAACGGAGACAATGCTATGAAAAAACTGCATCTGGTATCAAACGCACATCTTGACCCCGCATGGCTGTGGAGATGGAACGAGGGACTTGCCGAGGCAATTTCCACCTTTCGCGTAGCCGCGGACTTTTGCGAGGAATACGACGGATATATCTTTAACCACAACGAGGCGCTCCTTTACGAATGGGTTGAGGAGCACGAGCCCGCTCTTTTTGCGCGCATTCAACGCCTTGTAAAAGAGGGAAAATGGAACATTATCGGCGGTTGGTATCTTCAACCCGATTGTGTAATGACCTCGGGCGAGAGCCTGCTCTCTCAAATTGCAATGGGGCGCAAATATTTCAAGGAAAAATTCGGTGTTGAGCCCAAGATCGCCATGAACGTTGACTCCTTTGGTCACACGCGCGGCCTTGTGCAAATCCTTAACAAAACAGGATTTGAAGCATACCTTTCCAAACGCCCCGAGTGGCTTGCAGGCAGCTTTTTGTGGCGCGGATTTGACGCAAGCACCATTCCCGTACACAGCCTTTACGATGGCTACGGCTCGCTCAAGGGCGAGGCAGTTAAAAAGATCAATGAGCACTTTGGTCACGGCCCCGAACGCGAGGAATCGATGTGCATGTGGGGCATTGGCAACCACGGTGGCGGTGCTTCGCGCGAGGATCTGGAGCGAATTGCCGAGCGCATGAAAGTGGGAGACATAGAAATGCTCCACTCTACCCCCGAGGCATTTTTTGCTATGCTCGACCGTACAAAGCTGCGCACCGTGAGTGAATCTTTGATCTCCTCAATGGTTGGCTGCTACACCTCGATGGCGCGCATGAAGCAGGCACACAAGAAGCTCGAAAACCAAATTGCCATGACAGAAAAGATCATGAGCTATGCTTCCCTTTCTACCGATTTTGAATACAATGCCGACGAATTGCTCAAGGCAAAAAAAGCACTCGCGTTTTGTCAGTTCCATGACGTGCTCCCCGGCTCGGGCATCAAGATGGTAGAGGAAGACGGACTGCGCTCGCTCGCTTACGGCTCCGAAATTTGTGACAAGCTCTTTACCAAGGCCTTCTTCAAGCTTTGCCAAGGGCAGAGAAAGGGCAACCGCAAAGAGATCCCCGTAATGATCTTCAATCCTCATCCCTACCCCATTGAGGGTGACTTTGAAATGAGCTTTATGCTTGAGGATCAAAACTGGAATGAAGGACAAAAGACCGTTGCCACTGTTTATGATGAGGACGGCAATGCTCTGCCCTCGCAAAACGAAAAGCCCAACTGCACCTTTAACCTCGACTGGCCGCAAAAGGTCAGCTTCCACGCCACGCTCGCGCCCGCATCCATCAGTCGCTTTGACTGCCACTTGGAAGTGAAAAACAAGACAGATTTGCCCGTTTTTGACTACCCGTGCGACAAAATTGAGGTTGCAAACGAGCAGGTCACCATGTCTGTCGACCGCAAAACAGGTCTGTTCAATTTTGCGGCAAACGGCAAAACCCTCGTAGAAAACGGCGGCTCTCTTGAGTACTACCGCGACTGCGAGGACGCTTGGGCAATGACCACCGACAACTTCCGTCAGCACCTCTCCACCTTTGAACTGATGAGCGATGCCGAAGCGTGCGACTTTGTTGGTTACCCCGAAGACACCACCCCCAACGTGCGTGTTGTCGAGGACGGCGACGTTCGCACCAAGGTGCAAGCCTTCTTCAAATACAACCGCTCCACCGCAATGGTTGAGTACACTATGCCCAAGAACAGCGATTATATGGATATTGATATCCTCATCTTCTCGGGTGAACCAAACAAGATGCTCAAATACCACATCGACACCGCATTTGAGGGCGTTCCCGTGGGCGAGACCGCATTTGGTCGTGAGGAGCTCTTCCACGATGAAAGAGAGGCGGTTTGCCACAAATGGTGCGGCATTCACAACGCCGAGGATCGTCTTTATATCATCAATCGCGGCACACACGGCGGCAGTTTTACAAACCATTCAATGAAGATTTCCCTGCTCCGTACTCCCATCTACTCGGCGCACACCATCGGCCCCCGTCAGCTCGCGCCGCACGACCGTTGGTGCGACCACATGGATATGGGCGAGCGCCGCTTCTCCTTCCGCATCACGGCAGATAAACACATCGACCGTGCGGCACAAGCCTTTAACGAAGAACCCTTCGCGCTCTCCTTCTTCCCCTCGGGAGAAGGACAACGCCCCGCTCCTGCCGTCACGCTCGATAACGAGAGAATTCTGCTCTCCTCGATGCGCAAAACCGACGACGGGTATCAAATTACGCTCTATAACACCACCATCAAACCCGAAACCGTACACATCTCCATCCCCGCCCTCGGCTACGACGAGACCTTGGAGTTTGGAAGATATGAGTTGAAGATTTTGGATATTTAATTGGATAAGAATTGAGGGGGAACCTTTTGTGCACAAAAGGTTCCCCCTCAAAACAATTATTTCATTTCATCAAGCAACATTTGAAGCGCGTAATGCGCTACTGTGTTGCGCACTTGAGTGCGCGTGGCGTTTTCTACGCAGATGCGCTCGGTGCGCGCGCCGTTCGGCGTTGCAATGCCGATATAAACGGTGCCCGTGGGGTCCTTTTCGGTGCTGCCACCGGGCCCTGCATATCCTGTTGCCGAGAGTGCGTAATCGGTGCCAAACATCTCACGTGCACGTTCTGCCATTGCCTTGGCACAGGCGTGGCTGACCTCGGTGTGCTCTTGGATAATTTGCTTATCCACACCAAGCACATCGGTTTTGATGCGGTTGGTGTAGGTCACCATTCCGCCCGCAAGGGCTGCGGAGCTGCCTGCCACGTCGGTGATGCTCTTTGCAATGAGCCCACCTGTGCAGGATTCTGCCGTTGCCACTGTAGCTTGTTTTTCTTTCAACACCTTGACCGCCAAAGCAGCAGTTTGGTGAAGTGCAGAACTTGAAACGATAGAAATTTTCATACCGTCACTTCCCTTTTATTATTCGAGCTCGAATGCGCCCATGTAGAGCTGATAGTACTGTCCGCGATCGGCAATGAGCTTTTCGTGGTTGCCGCGCTCAATGATGCGGCCGTGGTCAAGCACCATAATCACGTCGGAGTTGCGAACGGTGGAAAGACGGTGTGCGATAACAAATACCGTTCTGCCCTTCATCAAGGCATCCATTCCCTTTTGAACGATCGCCTCGGTACGGGTATCGATGGAGGAAGTAGCCTCATCAAGGATCATAACGGGGGGATCGGCAACCGCCGCACGCGCAATGGAAATGAGCTGTCTTTGTCCCTGCGAGAGGTTAGAGCCGTTGTTGGTCAATTCGGTGTTGTAGCCCTCGGGCAACCGCGTGATGAAATCGTGCGCACCCGCAAGCTTTGCCGCCTCAACGCACTCCTCGTCGGTAGCATTGAGCTTACCGTAGCGAATGTTATCGAGAACCGTGCCCGTAAAGAGGTTGGTATCCTGCAAAACAATGCCGAGCGAGCGGCGCAGATCGCTCTTTTTGATCTTATTGATATTGAAGCCGTCGTAACGGATCTTGCCGTCAGCAATATCGTAGAAGCGGTTCAGAAGGTTGGTGATGGTGGTCTTGCCGGCACCTGTTGCGCCGACAAAGGC
>JAZRKS010000033.1:0-2450 GCA_045646445.1 Eubacteriales bacterium
CCAAAGCATCTTCACATTTGCCGATCTCCTCCATTATGGCGTACTCATTCAGATTTGCCAAGTGCGGATGCGTGAAGGTGTGGTTACCAACCTCATGCCCTGCTTTGATGACCGCACGTGCCGCATCGGGATAGTTGATCACGTTTTGCCCGACCATGAAAAAGGTTGCGGGAACGCCGTATTTTGCAAGAATTTGCAAAATTTTTGGTGTAAGCGACGGGTGCGGCCCATCGTCAAAGGTGAGTGCGATCTGCTTTTTGTCGGTTGCAACCGAGCGGTAGACCTTGACCTCGGCAGACGGTGATAGCCTTAACAAATGAAGCAAGATAAAAAAGCTTATCAACACGCACGCCAAGCGTTTGAAACTACTCATTTGCAATTGCTCCCGTCAGCTCGTCAAGCCTGCCAAAACGATAGCCCTGCTCTTTGAGAGCACAAATAACGTCCCGCAAAATTGCCGCGTTTGTGCTTGACGTGGGATGCAAAAGCATGACCTCGCCGTTATGAACGTTATCTAAAATGATTTGCTTGGCTTTTTGTGTACTCATTTGCTTGTTGTTATCCCAATCGGGATATGCAAAGCTCCAAAAGACGGTTTTATAGCCATTTTCATTGGCACAAACAAGGTTTTCGCGGCTGAATATGCCCTCGGGCGGACGGTAATATTTTGGCATTTCACCGCCGTTATGCACCCGATAAAGTGCTTCAAGAGCATGTAATTCTGCCAAAAAGGCATCGTTTTGATACTGTGACATATCCTTGTGGCTTGCGGTGTGGTTGCAAACCGTGTGTCCTTCACTTACCATTCTTTTTACAAGATCTGTATTTTTTACAATTAAATTTTGCAAAACGAAAAACGCAGCAGGCACGTTTTCGTCGCGCAAAACGTCCAAAATTTTGGCAACGTTTCCGTTCTCGTAGCCCGCATCAAAGGTTAAATAAACGACCTTATCTGCGGCATTTGCATCGGTGTGGTTACGGTCGATATAATAGCCGCCAAGTTCTTCGATAAACGCAAGCTCGGCACCAATGCTTGGCTGCTTGTGATCCTTTACGTGCATGCAATACCAACGGTAGCGCGCAGGAGCGGCAGACGCCCCCAAAACCGATGCGCATAGCAACGCAAGCGTGACAAAAAATAATAACACCGTTTTCTTCATAGAACGGCCTCCTTTTATCGTTTTGATAAAAGTTTGCGCTGTTTTCAAATGAAGAAAACGGTGTAATTTTATCCTTTATCTTTTATTTCTTTTCTCCAACAAACAGTAAATGATTCGTCATACCAAGCAGTTCTGGCTTTTCGCAGATATAGAAGTGATAACGGAGATACTGTGCGTAATCCTCGTCGCTCATTTCGTTGATCCTTGCCGCCAAAAGCTCGCTTGCGCCATCGGATGCTACCTCATGTAAGATATTTATACCGCCATTAGAGAGGAGCTTTCTCGCAGCACCAACCGTGTGGAACACAAACGGAAAGTCATTGAGCTTGAAGGTTTCCTTATCGTAATCGCCGTTGCTGAAATATTCAACGTCATATCCAAACTCGGTGAGGAAAACAAAGTCGTTGGAAATAAAGGCGAAGAAGATCTTACCGCCATCTTTGCAGACACGCTTTGCTTCGCTGATACATTTCTGTTTGTCCGCATCATTTTTCAAATGATAAAGCGGGCCGAACAGAAGGACAATATCAAACGACTTATCTGCATAGCGAGAGAGATCAAGGGCGTTGCCTTGAACGAGGTCAATCTTATCTTCGGGCGTGAGCTTCTTTTTGAAAGCGGCAATATTGGCATCGGCAAGCTCAAGAGCCGACACTTCATAACCCTTACGGGCAAAGTAAAGGCTGTATTCGCCTGCACCTGCACCGATGTCGAGTATCTTGTCGCCATCCTTCAAGTATTTTTCTATGTAGCGAACGGTGGTCAAAAATTCAACTCTTGCGGCTTTTGAATGATTAAGCCTTGCGTCCTCGTTGAATATATCGTAGGTTCTGTTTACACGTTCGCTTTCGTTTTCTATTTTTGCAAGTTGTTCAAAATCCATAATTACTCCTTCTGTGAATTCAACTTCTTAGCAATCAGATTCACGTTATCACTTATTGGCAATGTTCCATCTACTCTGATAATAGGGCAGCATATCGTTGATAGCCAATCGTCAACTAAGTTTTCATCTCTTGATTCGCAAAAATTATGGAATGACTTAATTTGTTCGTAATACTCCCCACCTTTACAGCTTTTCTCACCGAAACGTATGTATGACCTGTCATATACTCGCTTTAATCGTATTTCCCTTGGGACGTCAATAGAGATTACACACTTCAAGTGAGAGACAAATTCCTCTCCGAAGTTACCTCTTACCGACGCCAAAACAAAGTCATTTTCACCGTTTACAATATTTGTAAGCATTGACACAACCTCTTCGTAAGGACGGGATTTTTCATACGGATAATC
>JAZRKS010000034.1:0-6674 GCA_045646445.1 Eubacteriales bacterium
GGCATGGTATCGGTCTCTCTCTTTGCCGCACCGCCGCACTTGGGGCAGGTGCAGTTGACGAATGCTTCGATTTTTGCCAAGGGGCTCTCACCACCCTCACCGGGTTCAAAGTTCTTGACCTCGGGCAGGCGCAGGGGCAGCTCACTGTAAGGTACGGGAACGATGCCGCAAGCGGGACAGTGAACGATCGGGATAGGCTCGCCCCAATATCTTTGACGGTTGAATGCCCAGTCCTTCATTTTGAACTGTACGCCCATTTCACCAATGCCCTGCTCTGCAAGGTGCTCGATCATGCGTGCGATAGAATCTTTCTTATTATCAAAGCCGTTGAGGAAGTCGGAGTTGACCATCTCTCCGTCACCCGTGTAAGCGCCGGTGGTGATGTCGCCGCCCTTGATGACCTCAACAATGTCGATGCCGAACTTCTTCGCAAATGCCCAGTCGCGCTCGTCGTGTGCGGGAACTGCCATAATGGCACCCGTGCCGTAGCCCATCATAACGTAGTCGGAAATATAGATCGGAATTTCCTTGCCCGAAACGGGGTTGATGGCGGTCAGCCCTTGGATGCAAACGCCGGTCTTTTCTTTTACAAGCTGGGTACGCTCGAACTCGGTCTTTTTTGCGCACTCCTCGCGGTAAGCGTCGAGAGCATCCATATTTGCGATGCGGTCGCGGTTTGCCTCGATGATGGGATGCTCGGGCGCGATAACCATAAAGGTAACGCCAAAGAGCGTATCGGGGCGAGTGGTATAGATGCGGAGCTTTTCGTCGATCTCTTTGAGGGAGAAGTTGACGAATGCACCGGTGGATTTACCGATCCAGTTGACCTGCTGTTGCTTTACGTTGGGGAGATAATCAACATCTTCCAAGCCCTGCAGGAGCTTATCTGCATACTCGGTAATACGCAAATACCAAACGGTTTTGGACTTTTGCACGATGGCACTGTGGCAAATATCGCACTCACCGCCCTGGGAGTCCTCGTTGGAGAGAACAACCTTACAGCTGGGGCAATAGTTAACCAATGCGTTATCACGGAAAACGAGTCCTTTTTCGAACATTTTCAGGAAGATCCATTGTGTCCAACGGTAGTAATCCTCCTCGGTGGTATCCACTACGCGCGACCAGTCGAAAGAGAAACCAACTCTTTTGAGCTGAGATGTAAACTTTTCGATGTTGCGGTCGGTTACGATGCGGGGATGGAGATTATCCTTGATAGCGGTGTTCTCGGTGGGAAGACCGTATGCATCAAAGCCGATCGGGAACAATACGTTGTAGCCCTGCATGCGGCGCTTGCGGGAAACGACCTCAAGGCCGGAATATGCCTTGATGTGACCTACGTGCATACCGTGTCCGCTGGGATACGGGAACTCGACAAGGTTATAGTACTTGGGCTTGGAACTGTTATCCTGCGCTTCAAAGGCGTGCTCCTCTTCCCATCTCTTTTGCCATTTGGATTCAATTTGCTTAAAATCGTATTTCATTGTTATTCCTCCTTGTCGGATGCGGACTCTGCCGCCTCGTCTATACCGACAAAATGTATTTCCTCGGCGTCGCCGTAAAGTTTTTCAAGCTGATAAAAATCGCGTTGGTCGCGGCTGAAGATGTGCACCATGACGTGGCCGTAGTCGATAACCACCCAGCCGTCGCTATCTCTGCCCTCGTAGTGCAAGGGGTCGATGCCACACAGAGAAAGCTTGTATTCAACCTCGCCGCCAAGAGACTTGACGTGTGTGTTGGAGTTACCCGTGGCAATGACGAAATAGTCGGTGATGACGGTTTGATCGTTGACGCGGAGCACCTTGAGCTTGTATGCTTTTTTTGCATCCAACACATCAAAAATGGCGTGCGCCATTTCCTCGGAGGTGGAGTTTTGGTTAATTGCGGGGATTTTTTCTTGCATCGTTTGATCCATTGTTTGTATGCTTCCTTTCAATAGGGATTGAAGACGAGCGGAAGGGCGTCCTCCGTCGCCGTATAGACATTGTGAAATTGTGGATTTTGCACGCGGTCAAAAAGCTTGTCGGCGTCAAAATCCGAGAGCTCGATTGGGGTTTCGGGATAGGTCAGTTCGTTGATCTGTCGGCAGGCACCCTCTCGGTTGAGAACGTAATACCACGCACCGCTCTGCCCCTTGACCGCCTGCCCTGCCAAGGTTTGCATAGGCACGGCTTCGGGATTGCACTCGCGCAGAATGCCGCAAAGGCGTATTGCCTCGGCAATGCCGATATCGGTTTGCACACCTGTGAGCGATGCCCCTGCTAGGCGAAAATAGTCTTGTGCACCCAATGAACGGCACTTTTCGGCAAAGGCACGTAAAAACAGCTTTTGCGCGTCAAGGCGACCGAGGTCGGCGTTCACATAGCCCGAACGGTAACGAACAAAATGCTCGGCTGTTTTGCCGTCAAGGTGTTGCTTACCCTGCTCGAGTGAGATATGCAGATTTTGTGTGGGATCGTGATAATCCATTTTTTGCGGCACGTCAACGTCAACACCGCCGATGGCATCGACCATTTTGCAAAAGAGGTCAAGCTTAACAACGGCAAAGTGCTGGATGGGCACGCCGAGCGCGGACGAGAAAAAGTCTTTGGTACCGCTCTCGCCCAAAGCCGAGAGTGTGCCGTTGATCTTTTTGTAGTCTCTTTCGGTATATTCCGCATAGGTGTCGCGCGGAATTTGCAGAATGGACGCGCTCTTTTCGTCCTCGTTGATGCTGACAACAAGAACACTGTCGGCAAGTCCCGATGCGCGGTCACACCCCAAAAGGAGTATGCGCGTAACACGTTCCTTTTGAAAAATGCCCGTTGGCTCGGTTTCGGTCGGTTCCTCTGCCCCAACGAACAACGCCGTGGCACACAGAAGAAAGCCGAGTAACAGTCCGCAAATTCTGATATAGTTTCTCATCCTTACACCTCTCTTTTTGATATGTAACGATGAGAGATTTTTTCGATTTGGGTTATTCTTTTGTATCTTTTGCCGCCTCGACCAAAAGCTCGTTGCGCGCACGGATGGTGTCCACGTCAATGGGAGCGCCCTCTGCCAAAAGATCTTTGAGTGTGTGCTCATAGGAGAGCAAAAGCGTTGCGCGCAAGTGGCGCTCGCGTTCTTCTTTTGTCATCAGCTCGGGCTCAGCGCCAAAGAAGTAACGGCGCAAAAGCACGCAAGAGGAAAAGGTGCGCGACTCGTCGATGTAATCGGCAAGATACAAAAGCTTTTCGGTAAGCGTCATTGCCGCGCGCCCTGTGGTGTGCCAACGAACCGCATCGATGATGATGGGGTCGGCAAACGTGGGAAACTCGCGCGCAATACGCGCCGCCGCCGTTTTGGCGTGGTAGGTTTTGGGTGAGAGGCGTTGCCCCTCATCAACGGGAATGCCGTATTCCTCGCAGAGGGCCTCTTGCTCCTCGGGTGTGAGTTCCTTGGTCAGGTCGTGCAGGAGTGCCGCCGCGCGGAGCTGCAGGGTGTGTTCGGGACAGTAGAGCGCGCACAAACGTGCGACCATCTCTTCAACCGCCGCCGTATGCACAAATCTCTTGGGCGACATATTTCCCTTGACCTGCTCGCGCAGCTTGTCAAGCATTTTTTCGGTGATCTTTATCATTATGCGCTGCCCATTCCCTTCTCACTCATACAAATGGTTGTCACGAATGTATTTTTCTACCGATGTGGGAATGAGGTGCGAAACGCTCTCTCCGTTTGCCAAACGCTCGCGCACAAGATTTGACGAGAGCTCGATGGGCTCGGTGACGATGCGACGCACGACCTTGCCGTACTTTTGGTTATAATCGGCAATTTTTTGCACAATCTTTTTATCAAGAATGACATCCTTTTCACGGCGAATGTAAACGGGATAAGCGAGTTTGAAGATCTCCTCCGGCTCACGCCACGTATCAAGTGTGAGCATCATATCGGTGCCGCAGAGCAGGAAAAGGCGACGGTCCTCGCCTGCAAGCTCGCGCAGGGTATCGACCGTATAGCTTCTTCCCTCACGGCGCATTTCAAGATCACTCACATACACGCCCTCGATATCAGAGAACGCCAAGCGGCACATTTCAAGACGGTGGGCGGCATCTACTTGAACGTCCATTTCCTTATGCGGCGGTGTGCCTGCGGGAATGACGTAGAGAAAGTCGAGCCACATTTGCTCCATAAATGCTTTTGCAGCCGCTACGTGCCCGTTGTGCGGCGGTGAAAAGGTGCCGCCGTAAATACCGATGCGTATCATTTTGTGGGCAGAACGATAACGGGCTTCTTTTCGGATGCGCGGTACAGAACGATCTTGCGACCTACGACCGCTACGGGCTCGGCACCAAGCTGTGCGGCAAGCTCTTGCAACAGATCGTAAGCATCCTCACCGCTATTCTCAAGCACATGGAGCTTGATCAGCTCGCGTGCTTCAAGTGCATCGGAAACGGTTTTGAGAAGATTTTCGGTCAGTCCGCCTTTGCCGATTTGCATAATGGTGGGAATCGGGTTGGCAAGACTGCGAAGATATGCTCTTTGCTTAGATGTGATCATAAAATTCCTTTCGACGGGTTACGTTCCAGCCGTGTTTTTCGAGTGTTTCGACAATCTCCTCGTCGATGGCGGAAACGAACCTGATAAACTGTTTTTGGTCAAGATAAATATCAACAACGCCAACGTCCTCGCCAAGGGCAATAGACGCTACGTCTTTTTGTGTAAGCTCAAGTGCGGGCTTTTCCTTCTCCTCGGAGAGAAGCACGAGGTTTTCTTCGGTTAACAGGAAGAATCCCCCGATCATGCCGCGCTTTGCCAAAAAGCGCACGGGTGCATCCAAAAGGATGGGGCGCCCAAGCGACTCCTTAAACTTTTTAAACGGCAAGAGCTTGATATACATGGCGAGGGGCAAAATAACCGACGCCAACAGAGCCACTACGGCCCCGATCAAAATGGCATATCTCCAATCCATTTGGGTGAAGATCGCCATGATTGCACCCACGGTGATGCCGATGCGAAGAGCGGCGGCACGCATGGTGGGAGCAGTGAAAAATTCGCTGAATTTCATAATTTTAGGTGTTACAGATACTCTTTCAATTTATTTGCAAATGCGCGCATTGCAATGCCACGGTGAGAGACGGTGTGCTTTTCCTCGGTGCTGACCTCGGCAAAGGTTTTACCGAATTGCGGGAAGTAGAAAAGCGGATCGTAGCCAAAGCCGCCCGTGTCGTGATACTCACGCAAAAGGATGCCGCGGGATTCGCCGCGCACAACAAACTCGCGACCGTCGGGGAAAACGCAGGCAACGGCACAAACATATGCCCCACCGCGCTCCTCGTCAGGGGTGTTGCGCAAATTGTAAAGCAGGCATTGGTTGTTGCCCTCGTCGTCGTGGTCTCCTGCAAAATTGCATTTTGCCGCATAACGCGCGCTATATACACCGGGCTCTCCGCCAAGCGCATCAACGGTCAAGCCGGAATCATCGGCAACGCCGATGTATCCGCTACCTGCCGCAACGCGTGCCTTAATGAGTGCGTTCTCCTCAAATGTGGTGCCGTCCTCTTCGATGTCGCCGGTAATACCGACGTCATCAAGAGAGAGCACTTCAACATCCGAAAGGAGCTCGGAGAGCAGCTGGCGCAATTCTTTGATTTTCTTTTGGTTGCGGGATGCAAGAACGATTTTCAAAGCGGTTCTCCTTATTCAAACAATGCCTTAACAAACTCGCTCTGATCAAACTCCTGCATATCGTCGAGTTTTTCACCAACACCGATAAACTTAACGGGAATGTTGAGCTCGCGACGAATGGAGATAACGATACCGCCCTTGGCAGTTCCGTCGAGCTTGTTCAGGATCAGTCCTGTGAGCTGTGCGGCATTCTTGAACTCCTTGGCTTGCAGGATCGCATTTTGACCGGTGGTAGCATCAAGCACCAAGAGGTTCTCGCGGGAAACACCGGGGAGCTCGCGGTCGATAACGCGGTTGATTTTGGCAAGCTCGTTCATCAGATTTGTCTTGTTGTGCAGGCGTCCTGCGGTATCGATGATGAGAACATCTGCCTTTTTATTCTTTGCCACGTGGCAAGCATCAAATACAACAGCGGCGGGATCACTGCCCTCGTTTTGACGGACAAGCTCAACCTTGGCACGGTCGCACCAAACGGCAAGCTGATCGATGGCTGCAGCACGGAAGGTGTCGGCTGCGGCAACGATAACCTTTTTGCCCTCTTTACGCAAACGGTTTGCAATTTTACCGATGGACGTGGTTTTACCAACGCCGTTGACACCGATAACGAGAATAACAGAGGGTGTGGTTTCAAGCTTGAGGTCTTCCCCTTCACCGATCATTCCCTCAAGAATGTTATGCAGAGTTGCGGTAACCTGCTCCTTTTCCTTAAGGCGACCGTCCTTGATCTGCTCGCGAAGCTCATCGATGATATCCTCGGCGGCGTTGACACCAACGTCGGCACAGATGAGGATTTCTTCAAGCTCTTCGAGAAGGTCTTCATCAACCTTAACGAAGTTTTTGAGCAGGTCATCTATTTGTCCAAATAATGCGTTTTTGGTTTTGGTGAGCCCCTCGCGAACACGGCTCCAGAAGGATTTTTTCTCCTTTTTGCGTGTTTCCTCGGTCATTACCTCGGGCTCTGCTTGGGCGGCTTTGGCTTTTGCTTCGGCTTGTGCCTTTGCTTCTGCTTCGGCCTTTGCCCTGGCTTCTGC
>JAZRKS010000035.1:0-10229 GCA_045646445.1 Eubacteriales bacterium
TCCTTCTATACCTTCCAATCGATGGCGTATCTGATCGACGTGTACCGCAAGCGGGTACGCGCCGAGCGCAATTATGCGAAGCTGTTGCTCTTCGTTTCTTACTTCCCGCAGATTTTGCAGGGACCGATCAGCCGCTTTGGAGATCTGCACGAGCAATTGATCTCTCCGCACCGCTTCGACGGACTTGCCTTCCGTGCGGGACTGTTGCGCGTTGTTTGGGGATACTTCAAAAAGCTGATGCTTGCGGACACCGCAATGGCGGGGATCAAGCTGCTGATTCAAAGCCCCGAGGATTATCGCGGCGTGTACGTGCTTCTTCTGATCCTTCTGTACTCCGCGCAGATCTACGGCGACTTTACGGGAGGAATCGACATTACCGTCGGACTTTCCGAGATGATGGGAATCCGACTCAAGGAAAACTTCCTGCGTCCGTTCTCCTCTCGCTCGACGAAGGAATATTGGAACCGCTGGCACGTAACGATGGGCACGTGGTTTACCGATTACATCTTCTATCCCTTGTCGGTTTGCAAGGGAATGCAAAAGCTCACTCTTGCTGCTACCAAACGCCTTGACAAGGGCTTTGGCATGCGCCTGCCCGTTTACACCGCCACCATCGCGACTTGGTTTTTAACAGGTCTTTGGCACGGTGCGGGTTGGAACTTTATTGTTTGGGGACTGCTCAACTGCCTCGTTATCCTCGTTTCGCGCGAGCTTGAACCCCTCTATCGCATTTTCCACAAGCGTTTTCCTCGTCTTGGTGACACAATGATATGGCATTTGTGGCAAATGACGCGCACCTTCCTTTTAATGGGACTCATCCGCAGCCTTGACTGCTACCGCGATGTTCCCAAGACCTTCCGTCTGTGGGGCAGTATGCTCACAAAATGGAACGTGGGTGAGCTTTTTGGTGGCGGACTTACCTCATTTGGTCTTGGCATCTCGGAGTGGTGCGTTATCTTTGGCGGCATCATTGTCATCAACCTCTTTGACCGCCTTGGCAGAGAGACCCCCGTACACCGCCGTGCCGCACAAAAGCCCGTGGTGTGGTTTGCAGGTGTTTGTGCACTTGTGATTGCCATTCTTATTTTCGGTGCTTACGGCATCGGTTATGATGCATCGCAATTTATTTATCAACAATTCTGATTTTGGATAGAGGAGGGAAACCGTGAGCGCGATAAAAGCATTTTTGCACCGCATCTTTGCACCGCAAAAGCGACCGACACAAGGCACAAAAACGCTTCTTTTTGCCACGGGAATATACGTCCTTCTTTTAATCTGGGCAATCGTGTTCAAGTTCTCCTTCATATCCGAGATCAATATGAATTCCGCAATACCATTGTGGGAACGCTTTTTGCGCGGCTTTCGCTTTTTCGATTTCTTTCTTGAGAAAACCCCGTGGCGACTTGTGCGCGGACTGCTCATTGCCATTCTCAATATTCTTTTGTTTATGCCGTGGGGCATTTACGCATCCTTCTTCTACGGGAGCAAAAGAACTGTTGGCTTTGCCTGCGCCTTTTCTTGCATCGTCGAGTGCGTGCAACTCTTTGCTAGCTTTGGCGTGTTCTCCTTTGAGGATATCCTTCTGAACACGCTCGGGGCATTCCTTGGCGTTTTGCTGTTTCAAAAATACGTTAACCGCATTCCCGAGGATACCGCACAAGCGATCAACCGTTGGACGGTTCGCATCGGCGCTCCCGTTGCAGCCATCGCCTATGTCAATATCATTGTTGCAATGGCACTCTATTTTTCCTGATTTACATAAAGGAGATTTATGAAAAAAACACTCATTTTGTGTACCTGCATTTTGCTTGTAACGGCTCTGCTTTTGGGCTTTGTGCAAATGCTGGTCACTCCCAAATATATGACATCCTCGCGCGATGGGGCACTCATTGGGGAATACTACCGCGAAAAAACGCCCCACGACGTCGTCTTCATCGGTGACTGCGAGGTCTATGAATGCTTCACTCCGCCCACACTGTGGCAGGAGTATGGCATCACGTCCTTTGTGCGCGGCAGTGCACAGCAGCTCATCTGGCAGTCTTACTATTTACTCGAAGAAACCCTTCGCCGCGAAACTCCCAAGGCGGTGGTTTTCAACGTACTTTCCATCAAATACGGTGAGCCCCAAAGCGAGGCATACAACCGCATGACACTTGACGGCATGCAGTGGTCGGCATCCAAAATCGGTGCCATTCGCGCATCTATGACAAAGGAAGAGAGCATTCTTACCTATGCTTTTCCGCTTTTGCGCTTTCATAGCCGCTGGAGCGATTTGACAGCGGAGGATTGGGAATATCTCTTCCACCGTGACACCGTCTCTCACAACGGATACCTGATGCAAACCTCTGTCTCTCCCAAAACGAGTGACCGCGAGGGCAGACCGCTTGCAGATTATACATTGCCCGCCGTCGGCTTTGACTACCTTGAAAAAATGCGCACGCTTTGCGAAGA
The DNA here is from genome assembly GCA_045646445.1 of Eubacteriales bacterium. Taxonomy (GTDB): domain Bacteria; phylum Bacillota; class Clostridia; order Oscillospirales; family CAG-272; genus UMGS1865. The sequence goes on from JAZRKS010000035.1 coordinate 2,452, forward strand.
AAAGGGCGTTGATTTCATTCTCATCAAAGCCCCCACCAACAGCTGGAAGTACTATTGGTATGACGAGTGGGATGCACAAATCGTCTCTTGGGCAAACGAAAAGGGCGTAGATTACTACAATTTCATTCCACTTGATGAAGAAATCGGACTTGATTGGAGCACCGATACCTATGACGGTGGCGTGCACCTCAACGTTTACGGAGCCGAAAAGCTGACCTCTTACTTTGGCAAGATCCTTGCTGAAAAATACGGCATTACCGACCGCCGTGGCGAGACGGAACTCGATGCCGTTTGGGCAGAAAAGCTTGCCGCCTATCAAAAAGAGAGAAACGGAGAAACCTAATGAAAAAAATACTCATTTGCCTTTTGCTTGCAACAATGCTGCTCTCCCTTGCTGCTTGCAAAGATAACAACACACCCCCCGCAGAGGAGGGCAAAACCTACACTTTTACAAGTGGCACAACCAAAATTGCCATCAATGCCGATGCCGCCCCCATTCTTGCCGCGCTCGGTCAATGGCGCGACTATGCCGAGTCTGCATCCTGCGCCTTTGAGGGGCTTGATAAGGTTTACACCTACGCCGGCTTTGAAATTCAAACCTACCCTATGGGAGAAAAGGATTTCGTCTACATGATCATTCTCCAAGATGACACCGTGGCAACAGAGAAGGGCATTCGCATCGGGGCTACTAAGGATGCCGTCCTCACCGCATACGGCACACCCAATCAGGAAACTGCAACGGCCCTGACCTACAACGGCAAGGGAATGTATTTGCAATTCATTCTGCGCGACGGAACAGTAACAAGTATTCAATACGGCTACGCTGAATAAAGCATAAAAAGCTCTCCGCAACAAGGGGAGCTTTTTTGTTTTGGTTGTCCCTTCATATTTTCCTTTTTTGACTCATAAAAAGGTAAAAAGGAGGCGATTACATTGAACACAACCACCGAAAAGCTGGGGGCAACCGTCAGGGAGGGATATCAAGTGCTTCTGCGAGCCGAGGCAGAGCTTCTTCTCCCCGAGGGGAAGGATGTCATCGGCAATTATTACCGACTTCTATCGGATAAATGCATGTCTTGGGCAACCGAGGTATATGGTGAACGAATACGGCGCGATTTTTTATCGCTTGAGGATCTGCACGACCGCGCACTTTGGAAAGCGCAAAAATATCGTTTTTTGATGCGTATTCCGTGGCAAAACGAGCATCATGCAGCCATTCTTTGCGAATCCTATTTGTTGGGGCAGCGGGGGAGCGTTGAAAACAGCTACCACCGGCTTTCCCACGTGTGGAATTTGGAGGAAGAAAGCATTTTGCCCATTGCACAAATTCTCAATCTCTTTGGTTGCAGCATTCGATCAAAAGATTTGCCATTTCTGCCGGACGGTGTCTATCCGGATGGGGAAGAGCTGATTTTTTATAAAAATCCAACCGCTGATACGCCATTGGCACAGTGCAAAAGCGCAATCATTCAAGATATTAGCCAAAAATAGTGGATATGCTACTATATATAGTGATTGTTAAATAATAAACTTATACAAATCGACAAAAATCACTTGCAATCAGGTTGGAGTTGTGGTATAATAGTTGATAAGGTTATTTGTCAAAAAATACCAACACTCCGACCTTTTTGTCGAAATAAAATGACGGGAAACCGTACGGAGGTAGAGTGAAAGCTTCGTGAGCAAAAAGTCAAAGTTCACCTCTTTCACGCGCAAAATTCCCTAAAAATGGGAGCCAACCCATTTTGTCGCAAGCGACGCGGGAATTTCACCATTATTTATGCTGCCACACGGCGGCGGAATGAGGGGTATAATGTCAAGAGAATCAATCAAAATGATCAAACAAACAGAACAGGAAGCCGAGCGTATTGTGCGCGAAGCGCAACAAAAGGCAGCCCAAATGGTGGCAGATGCCGAGGCAAACGGCGCGGCTCTTTGCGAGAGCACCGAGCAGGAAACCATTGCCGCCGCAAAGGTGGTTATCGGTCAGTTGCGTGATAAAGCCGAAAATATGCGCGAGCGACTGGATGCCGAAGCAAAGGGAGAGGCTGCCGAAATCGTTCGTCAAGCATCCCTGCGCAAGAGAAGTGCCGAAAAGATCGTAATCAGGGGGTTAGCATCTAAATGTCGATAAGTGCAATGAAAAAACTGACCGTCCTAGCTCACGCAGGCGATGCAGATGCCATTGTACGTAGAATGCTTCACCTTCGATGTGTCGAGATACAACGCACCATGCCCGAGGCAGGGGAGTTGGATCTTGTGCGCATTGAGAGCGACGGTAAGCAGGCAGAAATCAAGGAGCGTATGGCGCACATTGAGGCAGCAATGCCTCGCCTTGCCAAATATAGCACGCGTCGCGGTGGCATTGGCCGTCGCCTGCAACGCCTCGACCGCGCAGCATTCGTTGCCGACGGCAGGGCAGAGCGTGCATGGCAAGCGGTTGAGCGTACCCTTGCGGTAAAGGCGCGCATGGACGAGATCACCGCCGAGCAAACGGCTAACGAGAGCTCCATGCAAGCGCTGATTCCTTGGTTGAACTACGACGCACCTCTTTGTGAGGGCGGTTCTCTGCACACCGCAATGCAGCTTGGCAGCTGTTCGGTCAAATTATGTAATTTTGAAGCCTTGGAAGCGGTCGGCGCATACGTCGAGGACGTTTCCGACGATGGCAAAACGCAATATTTTGCCGTCACCTATCATCGCGAGGACGAAGAGGCAGTCTCTAAGGTACTCGACGCGTGTGATTTTCTCAAAGTCAACTTCTCCGATATCTCCACCACGGCACAGGTGGCATACGACGCATTGGAGCGCCGCCAAGCCGCACTTGCCGACGAGCAGGCAGCTCTTGTGGAAACCTTGATGGACCTTGCAGAATCCTTGGACGATATCGAGGTCTTGTATGACGTTGAAGGAACCAACCTCAACGTTTGCCTGCAAAAGCAAAAGCTTTATTGCACGCAAAACTGCATCGTGTTGGCGGGTTGGTTGCCCGCGGCGGTAGAAGAAAAGGTTCTTCGCGGACTCTCCTCGTTTGAATGTGCGTGTGAGATTTCCGAGCCCGAAGAGGGCGACGAGGTTCCCATCCTGCTCCGCAACAATCCCTTCTCGGGTACCTTCGAGTGGGTAATTGAAATGTACTCTTACCCCAAATACGGCGGATTTGATCCCACACTCATTATGAGTATCTTCTATTTCCTCATCTTCGGCTTAATGTTTGCCGATGTGGGATATGGACTGCTTTTGGTGCTCGCTTGCTTTGGCGGTGTCAAGCTGCTCAATCCCAAAGAGGGGCTCAAGCGTATGATGCTCATGTTTGGCTACTGTGGCATATCGTGTATGATTATGGGTGTTCTGTTTGGCGGATGGTTCGGTGACCTTCCCGTTGCAATCATGAACAGCTTTTTCCCCGATCAGTTCGGTGGACAAGCCCAAAACACACCCATCGGACACTTTTTTAACAACGGTGTGTTCTTCAACCCCGTCAGCTCTTCCATTCCGTTCCTCTTTGTAGCACTCGGCATGGGTGAGGTCCACCTTGTTGCCGGTATGGCAGTTAACATGGTGCTCACTTGGAAGAGCGGTAAGAAAATCGAGGCACTTTGCGAAAATATCCCTTATTGGGTAATGTTCGCAGGTGTGGATATGATGGCGCCCTTGGCAGCCGCGGGAATGATCTCAAGCGATCCTCTCCCGGCAGAGACGCAAACATTGCTCGAAAATCTTTCGGGCATTGGCATGTACGTTATGATCGCGGGCATTGCAATGATTTTGTTCCTTAAGGGAGTAGGGCAAAAGACCTTCTTCTCTTGGATCATTAAGGGCTTGGGCGGCCTTTATTCGCTCATCAGCTTTGCATCCGACCTGCTGTCATACTCTCGTATTTTGGCACTCGGACTTGTAGCAAGCGTTATTGCACAGGTTATCAATATGCTCACAAGCTTGGGCGCATCGGGTCCCGTCGGCTTTATCTTTATGATCATCGTTATGATCTTGGGCCACGGACTCAACCTTGCCATCAACCTGCTTGGCACATTCGTGCACGCGGCTCGTCTGCAATATATCGAGTTCTTCGGTAAATTCTACGAGGACGGTGGCGAATCCTTCAAACCTGCACTTCCGGCAGAGGAATATTCGGAAGACACTTCTTACGAACCCAATGTAAATCAATAAATAAAAAAACAAAAGGAGATTAAAACAATGGGAATTATTTTTGACATCATTAAAAACACTTTCACAGGTAACAACTTGGCTATTCTGGGTGCTGCAATTGCAGTTCTTCTCCCCGGCTTCGGTTCCGCAAAGGCAGTTAATATGGTTGCAAGATCCACCGCGGGTCTGATTTGCGAAGAGCCCCAAAAATACGGTAAATCCATGCTTTTGCAAGCACTGCCTATGACACAGGGTATCTACGGCATGGTTATTGCATTCCTGATCATCATCTTCAGCGGCATCACCGCCGGCGAAGTTTTGACCATTGAACAAGGCTTCTATTATGTATTCGCATCTCTTCCCATCGCTCTTGGCGGCTGGTACTCCGCAATCAGACAGGGCGAAGTAGCAGTAGCAGGTATCTCTGTTCTTGCAAAGAAGCCCGAGGCAGTTGGTAAGGCAGTTATCTCCGCATCCTTCGTTGAGCTTTACGCAATTCTCGCACTGCTCATCTCCATCCTGCTCGTTCTCTAATTTTAACTTACACGCGAAAACAAAAAGGAGTTAGCCCGCAATGGCAATTAACGGACTGAATAAAATTACCGGTAAGATCCTCTCCGAGGCGCAGGCAAAGGCCGATCAGATTTTGGCTGACGCGCAAGCGGAGTGTGACCGTATCAACGCCGAATACGCCGAGCGTGCCGAAAAAATCCGTACAAACATTTCCTCCGAAGCAGAAAAGGGAGGCATGGAATACGTAGCACGCATCCGTTCCACGGCGGCAACCTCCAAGCGCAACCTGCTCCTGCAAACCAAAAGCGACCTCATCGACGGCGTTTTTACAAGTGTATTGGAGCAAACGCGCACACTGGAGCTTGATAAATACAACGAAATTCTTGTAGGACTGCTGTCCGCGGCACTCATCGAACAGATCGAATCCGAGGATGTCAGCCGCAACCTCTATGGCGAAGAGGAGGCACTTGCCCCCGAATGCTACGAGGTTATCTTTAATCAGCGCGACCGCGACCGCTCGGGTAAAATGGTAGTCGAGGGCGCACAAAAGCATCTTTCGGGCAAAATTCCTGCCGAAAAGCTCGCACGCCTGATGCTTTCCGCTCAAACCGCTAACATCGACGGTGGTCTCATTCTGCGCTGTGGCAGTGTCGAATCCAACTGCTCGCTCTCCATTCTCTTCGCACAGTTGCGCGAGGGCCTTGAATCCGAGGTAGCACGCACGCTGTTCGAGGCAAAAGCATAAAAAAGGAGCGCGCAAGCAATGGCAGACTATTTATTTGGCAGTGCCAATATACGCACACTGGAAAATGCAATCATCGGGCGCGAGCGCATCGAGCGATTGCTGAATACCAAAACCACCGATGAAGCATGGAATCTGCTTTCCGATTGGGGCGTTCATATCGTTCGCAACCATGAGAGTGGCAAGCCCATGCGCGAGGAAACGCTCCTCGGCATCCTCAAAGGTGCATACGAGCGTTTGGGCGAGCTTGCACCCGATTCGGATGCACTTCGTCTGTGGCTCTATCCATACGACTGCAACAATCTCAAGGCAGCGCAAAAGGCATTCATTCGCGGCATCGATCCGTCTTCTATGCTCTTCGATTTCGGCACCCTTGCGGCAACCGATCTCGTCAAAATGGTAGAGACGGGCAACTATGAGGGGCTCCCCGCAAATCTGCAGGCATCCGCTCAAAATGCCATGGACGAATATGCCAAAACCAAAAATCCGCAGGTTATCGACCTGATTTTGGACAAGGCATGCTGGCGCGATATGATGGATGCCGCAAAAGCATCCGGTGAAGCATTCGTCATTCGTCTTGTCGAAACAAGAATCGACCTGCTCAACATTATGATTGCTTTACGCATTTTGCGTATGAAGAGTGGGGAAGTTGGCAAGGTTCTCTTTGCCGATGCATTTCTTGAGGGTGGCAAGATTACCCTTGAGAGCTTGCTGAACGCACTCTCGAACGGCGAGGATGCTTTGTGGGAGTCTTTGCGTTCCTCTGATTACGTGCGCTTTGCCGAAAGCTTTGCAAAGAGCGACGGAGCACTCAGCACCGCCGAAAAGCTTGCCGACAACTATTGGATGTCGCTGATTTTGGCAAACAAATTCGTTCCCGACGGGCTTGAGGTTATGATTTCTTTCCTTGCCGCACACGAGTACGAAATCAAAAATTTACGCATTGTGCTCGCAGGCAAAGAGGCGGGCATTCCCACCGCTACGATTCGCGAAAGGATTCGTGATAGCTATGTATAAAATCGGAATTATCGGAGACCGTGACACGGTGCTTGGCTTTATGGCTCTCGGCTTTGTGGTCGAGGATGTAAAGAGCGCCGAGGAAGCGGAAAAAAAGCTGCACGCAATGGCAAAGAGTGGGCAATATGCCACCATCTTTATCACCGAAAATTATGCCGTGCAGATTGAAGAAGAAATGAATCGCTATAAAGATATGCCACTGCCCGCAGTTATCTCTCTGCCGGGGCAGGGCGGCTCTACCGGTTACGGAATGAACAACATCCGTTCTGCCGTAGAGCGTGCGGTAGGTGCCGATATCCTGTTTAAGGAATAACACCTGACTGACAAAGTAAGAAAGGTTCATCATCAAAATGGTTGAAGGAAAAATTCTAAAAGTCTCGGGACCTCTCGTGGTTGCCGAGGGTATGAGAAATGCAAATATGTTCGACGTTGTGCGCGTAGGTTCCAAGAACCTCATCGGTGAAATCATCGAAATGCACGGCGGCCGCGCATCTATTCAGGTATACGAAGAGACCGCAGGCATTGGCCGTGGCGATAAGGTTGTTTCTACGGGAGCACCTCTGTCGGTTGAGCTTGGCCCCGGTCTGCTTTCCAACATCTATGACGGTATCCAACGTCCTCTGGAGCAGATTCGCCTCAAGTTCGGTTCCAATCTGCAACGTGGCATCGACGTTCCCGCACTGGACCGTGACCGCGTATGGCACTTTGTTCCCACCGTTAAGTTTGGCGATAAGGTAGGCCCCGGTGATATTTACGGCACCGTTCAGGAGAACGAGGTAATCGAGCACAAGATTATGGTTCCGCCCAAAACAAAGGGAACCATTATTGAAATGCGCGAGGGTGATTTCAAAGTTACCGACCGCATCGGTAAAATCAAATACGAGGATGGCACCATTGAGAACATCACACTCATTCAAAAGTGGCCTGTTCGTGTAGCCCGTCCGTATAGCGAAAAGCTGCCCCCCGTTGATCCTATGATCACAGGTCAGCGTGTTATCGATGCGCTTTTCCCCATTGCAAAGGGTGGTACTGCATGCGTTCCCGGTCCTTTCGGCTCGGGCAAAACGGTCGTTCAGCACCAGCTTGCAAAGTGGAGTGACGTTGACCTCGTTGTTTATATCGGTTGCGGCGAGCGCGGCAACGAAATGACCGACGTTCTGCGTGAGTTCCCCGAACTCCCCGACCCCAAAACCGGACGTTCCCTTATGGAGCGTACCATTCTTATTGCAAACACATCCGATATGCCGGTTGCCGCACGTGAGGCATCGGTTTATACGGGTATTACCATAGCCGAGTACTTCCGCGATATGGGCTATTCCGTAGCCGTTATCGCAGACTCCACCTCCCGTTGGGCAGA
>JAZRKS010000036.1:0-1764 GCA_045646445.1 Eubacteriales bacterium
CACCGGTATAGTAAAGGATACGTTCGGTTGTGGTAGTCTTTCCTGCGTCGATGTGAGCCATGATACCGATATTTCGGGTCATCTCAAGTGAAACATCTCTTGCCATAAAAACTCCTTAACAATAAATAAAATAAGTCGTAAACGGTTAAATTACCATCTGAAATGTGCGAAAGCTTTGTTTGCTTCTGCCATTTTGTGAACGTCTTCTTTTTTCTTGAATGCGCCGCCGGTGCTGTTGATAGCATCAACGATTTCGCCTGCAAGACGCTCTTTCATGGTACGTTCGCTTCTGGTTCTGGAATAGTTGGTGAGCCAACGGAGACCGAGAGTCTCACGTCTTTCCGGACGAACTTCGAGCGGTACCTGATAGTTAGCACCACCTACACGGCGGGTTTTACATTCAAGAACGGGCATGACATTTTCGAGAGCTTCCTCGAAAGCTTCAAGACCGTTTTTACCGGTTTTTGCTTCTACGATTTCAAATGCTTCGTAGACAATTTTCTGGGCAACACCTTTTTTACCGTCAAGCATGATGTTGTTGACGAGACGGGTTACCATAATGGAATTGTACATAGGATCCGGCAAAACTTCACGTTTTGCGATTTTTCCTCTTCTTGGCACTTTTCTTCCCTCCTTCATAAATTAGATGAATTCATAGGTACTCGAAAGCGACAAACTCCCGTTGTGCCCAAAGAGGATGAAATATATTCATCTGCACCTTTGAGCGCAGGTTTTCTCTTAAGTTTTAAACTTTAGGAAACCGGAAGCTTGCTCTTACTTCTTCGCACCAGCTTTAGGACGTTTTGCACCGTATTTGGAACGGGCCTGCATCCTCTTTGCAACACCCTGAGCATCGAGGGTACCGCGAATGATGTGGTAACGGACACCAGGAAGGTCTTTTACACGTCCGCCTCTGATGAGAACGACGCTGTGTTCCTGAAGGTTATGTCCAATACCGGGAATGTAGGAAGTGACTTCCATTCCGTTGCTAAGACGTACTCTGGCGATTTTACGAAGAGCAGAGTTCGGTTTCTTCGGGGTTGCAGTACGAATTGCAGTGCAGACACCACGTTTCTGAGGGCTGTGCTGATCGATTGCAACTTTTTTCTTGGAGTTCCATCCTTTAAGAAGTGCAGGAGCAGTGGATTTAACTTCAAGGTCTTTTCTTCCGTTGTGTACGAGCTGGTTAAAAGTAGGCATAGGTTTCCTCCTTTCTTCAATAATGAAAGTCGATTTTTACGTCAAAAACCTAAATTTTTGCCGCAAATGGACAGGGCAATCCCCAGACAGGGGCTTACCACCTAAAAATAATAACATCTTTGTAACCGTTTGTCAAGAAGAAATATATGATTTTTGCATAGTTTTTTCAATAAATTTTTATATGAAATGCCAAAAATTTATCAGCGGTTATTTTGTCCGTTTCGGACAAAATTATACACATTTTTGTGCGTGAACGGCGGATTTTTTCAAAAAAACGAAACAAATTTCAAAGTTTTCATACTATATGTATGATTGACAAAAATTAATGAAATCTTAAACAAATCTTAAGATTTCATTCGTTTACTTTCCCAAAAAACGGTGGTATAATTTTTACAAATGACAAACAAAAAGAAGGTGGCCCAATGACACAGAAAATCAAAAATAAATATATTATATTCATTATATTAATAGTTGTCACTGCGTTTGTTGCCGTTTCATATTTTACCGAAAGTGCTAATCTTATTCCGAAAGCGGAAAGCAAAATTGAGGGAAACGCGGACGTTT
>JAZRKS010000037.1:0-6504 GCA_045646445.1 Eubacteriales bacterium
ACCCTCCCCACACCCCTTTCGGCAGAGGAAGAAGCCGAGTGCATTGAACACATCGACGAGGACGACGTTCGCGCACACCTCGTTGAGCACAATTTGCGCCTCGTGGTTTACGTTGCCAAAAAATTTGAAAACGTGGGCACGGGCATTGAGGACTTGATATCCATTGGCACGGTTGGGCTGATCAAGGCGATCAACACCTTTCGTGCCGACAAAAGCATTAAGCTTGCCACCTATGCCTCGCGCTGTATTGAAAACGAGATTTTGATGTACATTCGCAAAAACAGCTCGCAACGCACTGCCATCTCCATTGACGAACCGCTCAACACCGATTGGGATGGCAACGAGCTTCTCCTCTCCGATATTCTCGGCAGCGACGAAGAAAGCATCTCCTACGAATTGGAGTTGCGCGAGGAGCGACAAATGGTGCGCGATGCCGTTTGTAATCTTGCTCCCCGTGAGCGTGAATTGATAGAGCTGCGATACGGTATGCGCACCGGCAGAGAAATGACACAAAAGGAGGTTGCCGATCTTTTGGGCATTTCACAATCCTACATATCCCGTCTTGAAAAACGCATCCTCGCCAACCTCAAGGAGACACTTGCCGGAAAAATATAAAAGAACCGCTCATCTGCCAATGCAGATGAGCGGTTCTTTATACAACCTTATGTAAAATGAATTAAACGGTTGCGTTTGCTGCAGCGATAAGGTCTGCAATCAGTTCCTTAACCCAAGCAAGCATAGCGCCCTTCAGGAGAAGCAGGTCAACAACAACTGCTACTACAGTAAGGATCAATGCAAGGAGGAGTGCGCAGAAAGGAGTACGAGCAAAGTAACGAACGTTGCGGTTCTTTGCGCCGATAGCGTTGAAGAGCAGAATGAGCCAACCGAGTACAGGAATGCTGTACAGAACGGTGCGCCAGAAATAACCCCAACCGGAGATAGGTCTGTATGCCTTGGGCAGTTGCTTTTCAATCTTTCTGATTTGCTTTCTCTTGGAGATCTTCTTAACCTTCATCTTTTTCATAATTTTTTCACCCTTTCCTCTGACCACGTCAGAATGTTTACATTAATAGATTACCACTTTTTTAAGAATTTGTCAAGAGGTATTTTGCTTTTTTTGAAATTTATTTCGATTTTTTGGGTAAGATTTTGTGCTTTTTTACTCAAAACAAACAAAGTTGCAAAAAAACGCGCAGCAAACAAAAAACAACGGGCAAAAAGGAAATTCCCTTTCTTGCCCGTTATTCTTTTTTGGGTGATTTTTTAATCAAAAATTAACCCAGGAGGAAGTGTGCTGCCAAAGCGCCGGCAACTGCCAACAGAGTTAAAAAGGTGTAAGATCTTGCAAAGCTGCGAATGTGGCGGCTCTTATCTGCAAATGCATGACCGATCATAAACAGCCAACCGATTACGGGAACGCTGTACAGAATAGCATGCAAAAGATAACGCCAACCGGAAACAGGTCTGTATGCCTTGGGAAGCAAATGTTCAACTGCTTTGATTTTCTTGTTCTTTTTCATTTTTTTGCGCCCTTTCTTTGACTTTATCAAAATATGACACCTATAGCATAGCACTTTTTTTCTCTTTTTGCAAGGTCTTTTCTCAAATTTTTATACTTTTTCCCACTTTTTTGCTGTTTTTTTCATCAAAAACACAAAAACTCAAAGAAAATACTCCATATACGGCGTGCCGTCAAGGCTTTTCCAAGTCAAGTGGTTGCCCTCAAGGATCAAATATCCGTGGGGACTGTTCTCCTTTGGAATAGAGACCGAACCGGGATTGATATAGAGGTAATCCTCGTGCTCGGTGCATTTGGGAACGTGCGTATGTCCGTGCAAAAGAACGTCACCCTTACCGAGAGGGGGCAGCTTTTGCTCATTGTAAACGTGACCGTGGGTGGCGTAGATCATTCTCTCCCCTGCCACAAGAATAGCATAGTCGGCAAGCACGGGAAAATCCAGTACCATTTGGTCTACCTCGGTGTCACAGTTTCCGCGCACGCAAAGCAGCTTTTCTTTCATACCGTTGAGCATTGCGATAACCTGCTTGGGCGCGTAATCGCGCGGCAGATCGTTGCGCGGCCCGTGATAGAGCACGTCACCCAAAAGCAACAATTTATGCGCACACTCGCGCTCGAATGCCGCCAAAAGCTCACGGCAATAGTAGGCAGAGCCGTGAATATCGGATGCGATCATCCATTTCATATCGTGGGTCTCCTTTCAAGAGAGGGACTCTTATAAGAAAATTAAGGTAGTTCCTAGGGCTAGGCAGATTTAGGTGAGAATCGTCGATCTCAAGGCGTGAGGCGTACAAAGGTACGTCGAGCCTTGAGATCGGCGATAGAAAAAGTCCACAAAATTGGAGAATTTCGCAGAAATTCAACCTATTGCCGGTCTTTTTGTATTTTCCATTGCCACAACTATTTTTTCTTCTTGTGGTGGACTTTTTCGGTCTCGCCAAATATGACAGCCCTAATTTTTTAAGCTATGGATAGGTGCGGGGATACGTCCGCCGCGGCTGATAAACTTTGCAGGAGAATAGGTGTTGATTGCCATAATGGGAGCCGTGCCCAAAAGTCCGCCAAACTCTACACTCTCGCCTGCTTTTTTGCCGTATGCGGGAATGATGCGCACCGCCGTCGTTTTGGTGTTCACAACACCAATGGAAATTTCGTCGGCAATAATGCCGTTGATAACGTCCTCGGGAGTGTCACCGGGAACGGCGATCATATCAAGACCGACCGAGCAAACCGCAGTCATAGCCTCAAGCTTCTCCAGGGAGAGCGCACCGCGTTCAACTGCGGCAATCATGCCTGCATCCTCGGAAACGGGAATGAACGCACCGGAAAGACCGCCTACGTGCGAGGATGCCATAACGCCGCCCTTCTTTACCGCATCATTGAGCATTGCAAGTGCTGCGGTGGTGCCGTGTGCACCGCAGGACTCCAGTCCCATACCCTCAAGGATGTATGCCACCGAGTCGCCAATGGCAGGCGTGGGAGCAAGGGAGAGGTCTACGATGCCAAAAGGTGTATCGAGACGTCTTGCCGCCTCATTTGCCACAAGTTGACCGACACGTGTGATCTTAAACGCGGTTTTTTTAATGACGTCTGCAAGCTCGGAGAGGTTGCAGTCACCCGCACGGCGAATGGCAGATGCCACAACACCGGGGCCGCTGACGCCTACGTTAATAGCCGCCTCGGGCTCACCAATGCCGCAGAATGCGCCCGCCATAAACGGGTTATCCTCGGGCACGTTTGCAAACACAACAAGCTTTGCGCAGGCGATGGAGTTCTCGTCGCGCGTCAGGTATGCCGCACGCTTGATGGTAGAGCCCATCAGCGCAATGGCGTCCATATTGATGCCCGCCTTGGTGGATGCCACGTTGACGGAGGAGCATACGTTTCTCGTTTCGGACAGTGCCTCGGGGATAATGGAAATGAGGTTTTTTGCACCTACGGTCATTCCCTTTTGCACAAGTGCCGAAAAACCGCCGATAAAGTTGATGCCAAGTGTATCTGCCGCGCGTTGCAGGGTGTGTGCAATTTTGAGGTAGCCCTCGGGAGATGCCGCACCGCCAACAAGCGAGATGGGCGTGACGGAAACACGCTTGTTTACGATCGGGATGCCGTACATTTTTTCAATGTCGTTGCCCGTTGCCACAAGCTTTTCGGCACGCGTGGTGATCTTATCATAGATCTTATCACAAAGGCGATCCACGTCCTCGCTCACACAGTCCCACAGAGAAATGCCCATGGTGATGGTGCGAATGTCGAGGTTTTCCTCGCGGATCATATTAATGGTTTCTAAAACATCTTGTGTATTGATCATTTTGCCAACCTCTTAAATGTGGTGCATAGTGTTAAAAATATCCTCGTGCATGGCGTGGATCATGAGTCCCTTGCCCTCGCCAAGCTTTGCAAGTGCATCGGCAAAATCGGCAAATTCCACGTCAAGTGCGTCGATGTCGGTCAGCATGATCATTGCAAAATACTCAGAGAGTACGGTTTGCGTAATATCAAGAATGTTTGCGCGATATTTTGCGCAAACTGCCGCCACGTCGGCAATAATTCCAACGGTATCCTTACCCGTTACGGTGATAACTGCTTTCATAAAAAAAGTCCACCTTTCATTTTTTAGATCATCTTTAATTATAATAGATTACAGAAAGAAAGTCAATAGCAAATGTATATGAATTTTGTGAACAGCGGAAAGGATTGAGTGATATTTTTGACAAATACAGGCAAGGCGGTTGACAAACTCCTCTTTTTGTGGTATAATGAGGAAAACATTTTTGGAGGTACTCACTATGAACAGCGATTCCGGATTTGGCTCCAGCGGTGCTCCCTTTGAATATACCGTTGCCGAAGCCAACAACAAGGCTCTGAAGACCAAAAAAACTCTCTTTATTGTGGCATACGTAGCATACGTGGCAATTGTTTTTGCCATTGGCTCCATGACCAAAATTTTGTTGCCCTTCCTGTGCTTCATTCCCCTCTCCCTTTGGTTCATTATTTGGATGACTTGGAGATTTACGCAGGTAGAATATGAATACTCCTTCTTCTCCGGTGCGCTCACCGTTAACCGCATTCTCGGCAACCGTACACGCAAAAAGATGATGGAGGTTCGCATTCAAGCTTTCTCCTCTATCCTCCCTGCAAACGAAGCAAATCAATCCAAGATTGAAGCATTCGAAGCAGAAACCACTATTTTTGCAGCATCTGCAGCAGATGCCGAAAACCTTTGGGTCGCCCTTTGGAACGATGCCGAAAGCGGCAAGCGCCAAGCTCTCTACTTTGAGCCCAACGAAAAGGCAGTTAAAATTTTGAAATACTACAACGCCTCCGCAATGGCGAAATAATTTGTTGGCGCACCTGCTACAAGCAGGTGCGCCAAATTTTGTAAGCGCCTATTATTTGAGCCCTCCTCCGGGAGGAGGGAAACGCCGCTTGCGGCGTAGGGAGGAGCCTGCGTGTACGAACGCAAAGAACTCGTTTTGTGGCGAGCGGTAGATTATAATGCCGCGTGCTCCTTCCGGTTCGCTTCGCTCACCACCTCCCTCCCGGAGGGAGGCTAAAGTAAGTTCACATCAAAATAACAAATTTTTTTACTTTTGATATTTATAAAAAAATTCATCCCATTGACAAGATTACAAAGGTTCTGACACCAACAGAAAGGAAACATAAAACATGGAAAATCTGGAACAACGCGTTTATGACGAAAGTCAGATTCAGATACTGGAAGGACTTGAGGCCGTTCGTAAGAGACCGGGTATGTATATCGGGTCTACTTCGGCACGCGGTCTGCACCATCTGGTATATGAAATTGTCGATAATTCTATCGACGAGGCACTGGCCGGCCGCTGTAAGCGTATTGAGGTCACGCTTCACCCGGATAATAGCGTATCCGTACAGGATGACGGTCGCGGCATTCCGAGTGGTATCCACCCCAAAATGGGTATTCCCACACTCGAGGTGGTTTACACCGTTCTGCACGCAGGCGGAAAGTTCGGCGGTGACGGCTACAAATATTCCGGAGGTCTTCACGGCGTTGGTGCATCTGTTGTAAACGCGCTTTCCTCTTGGGTAGAAATCGATAACTGTCACGAGGGCAAGCGTTACACCGAACGTTTTGAGAGAGGTCACGTCGCGCGCCCCTTCAAAGAGGAGGGAGCAACCGACCGCCACGGTCTTTACGTTCGCTTCCTGCCCGACCCCGAAATGTTCGAGGAGGTTGTATTCGATTACGACACTCTGCTCAAGCGTTTGCGTGAGCAAGCATTCCTCAACGGCGGCGTAAACATCTATCTGCGCGACGAGCGTGCTCCTCTTGAGGACGGTACTTATCGCGAGAACGATTTGATGTACGAGGGCGGTATCAAATCCTTTGTTGAATATATCAACGAGCAAAAGAAGTGTGAGCTCATTCACCCCGAGGTCATTTATATGAAGGCCGAAAAGGAGAACTGGGTTGCCGAGGTTGCTATGCAGTATAACGATAGCTACAACGAGGCACTGCTCACCTTTGCAAATAACATCAACACCATTGAGGGCGGTACCCACGAGATCGGCTTTAAAACGGCTCTTACCAAGGTCTTTAACGACTATGGCAGAAAGTACAACATCATCAAAGAGAGCGAAAAGAACCTCTCGGGTGAGGACGTGCGTGAGGGTCTTTCGGCAGTTGTATCGGTTAAGTTGACCGAAGCACAGTTTGAAGGTCAGACAAAGGGCAAGCTCGGCAACAGTGAGATGAGAACCATTCTCTATTCTCTCGTTACCGAAAAGCTTGAGGAATACCTTGAGGAAAACCCGACCGTCGGTAAGGCTATTCTTGAGAAGGCAATGGCAGCTTACCGCGCTCGCGAAGCCGCTCGTAAGGCACGCGAGGCAACACGTCGCAAGGGACTCCTTGAGGGTTCCACACTCCCCGGCAAGCTTGCTGACTGTCAAGAAAAGAACGCAGAGTTTACCGAACTCTATCTGGTAGAGGGAGACTCCGCAGG
>JAZRKS010000038.1:0-12547 GCA_045646445.1 Eubacteriales bacterium
CTGAACGAAAAAGCCATTTTTGATGAAATTGGCAAATGCGAGGATGCTCTCGAAGAACTTTGCGAATACCGCCCACACCTCTTGCGCACACCGCAAGGCGCGCTGACACCAAGCCTTGAGCGATGCTTGCTCGATGACGACTATATCCTCGTTTTGTGGAGTCTTGACACGCGAGACTGGGATAACAAAAGCACCGCAAGTATTACACAAGCGGTGCTTGAGAAGGTGCAAGCAGGGGATATCATCCTGATGCACGATTATATTGGGCACAACAGCAAAACACCGGAAGCACTTGAAAAGATCATACCGATCTTGCTTTCTCGCGGTTATGAGTTTGTTACCGTAAGTGAATTGCTCGGCGTGGGTTAAGTGAGCGTGAGAATGCGGTCTGCAATGCTTTCTGCATCCTCGCGGTTATGCGTTACCAAAATGGCAGATGCACCGCGTGCGCGAAGATACTCCTTGAGCTTTGCTGCCAAATCGTGGCGCAAATCCTCGTCAAGAGCGGCAAATGGCTCGTCTAACAGGAACAAATCGCCGCCATAAGCCAAAGCGCGAGCAAGTGAGACGCGGCTCTTCATGCCGCCCGAAAGCTCACTCGGGTATTTGTCGGCAGCATCGGCGAGTCCTACAAGAGTAAGGCACTCCGCAACCGTCTTTTGTGCGCTCTCGTCCTTTTCATTCATTACTGCCATAAGGTTTTCTTCAACCGTCAGCCAAGGGAAGAGGCGCGGCTCTTGAAAAACGTATGCCACCTTTTCAAAGGTATTTTCAATCTCACCCTTTTGCACCTTGAGCGTTCCCGCAATAAGCCCCAAAAGAGTGGTTTTGCCATATCCCGAGGGTGCCATTAGGGCAACAATTTCACCCTTATTTAGTTCAAGTGAAAAATTTTCAAGCACAGTTTTCTTGCCAAAAGCAAAGGTTATATTTGTTATTTTCAGCATATCAAGCCACCTCCTTTTGCGTTTTGGCACCATCAAGCTTTGTAAAGAGATAGGAAACACCAAACTCTATGGCAAGACTCAAAAGCACAACCGTCAAGGTCCAGGCAAACATCTCGGCACTCATAATATAGAGCTTTGCTTCACCAATCATTGTGCCAATGGTGTCCTTAGGCATTGCAATAATCTCAGCGGCAACGCCTGCCTTCCACGCAAGCCCGATAGCCGTTTTGCATGCCGAAAGAAAATAGGGCTTTACCGATGGCAAAATCAACACACGTAAGCGTTTGAAGAACGAAAAACGGTACATTTTTGCCACCTCGCGCAGTTGTGGATCAATGTTTGCAATGCCCTCGTCAAGATTTGTCCACACAATGGGGAGAACAATCAAAAAGGTGATAAAGGCAGGCACTTTTACAGGTCCTAAAAAGAGAAGCATTAAAATGATAAACGATGCCACGGGAGTTGCCTTTATGACTGCCATAACGGGGTGAATTAACTCTCTTACAAAGCGCACGCGCGCGGTAACAACCACAAGAATACAAGCGCAAAGAATAGCCGAAAATGTTCCAAACAGAATGTTACCAAGAGAAGTTCCCGTTGCAATATAAAACTGCTTTGTTTGCAAAAGCTCCCCTAAAGTTTTAAGGACTGCAAGAGGGGATGGGAAGAGCAACGGTTTTCCAAATTTGTGTGCCGCAAGTGCCCACACACCCAACCAAAAGGCCGCCACAAGAAGTGCGCGGCCTATTTTTTTTAGTGTTTTCATTCGTTTTTTAATTATTTTGCGTAGTAGAAGTTATCTGCAGGGAGCTTTCCGCCAATGGACGCGGGAGCGATTCCGTAAAGAATACCAAGGTAAGTCTCCATCGAAGATTTCATAGCGGTACCGTCAAGGAAGCATACGTTGCAGTTGGGCAGCGCCTTTTTTGCAACAGGAGCACTTGTAAAGATGCCGTTGTCAACAATCATCTGTGCGGCACTGTCAACATCGGTGGCAAGATATTCGATAGATGCCTTGTATTCTTTGAGGAAGTTTTCAACTGCTTCGGGGTATTGCTCAAGGAATGCACGGCGTACAACAACACAACCTTGCACCAAAGAATCCTTTGCCGAAACCTTGTTCCATTCAGCGGTCAAATCCATCGCGTTGGTGATTACAGTACCGTTATTTGCACTCTTTGCTGTGTTGATGGCAATGGTAACCATAGGCTCGGGGAGAACGGCGATATCTACAAGACCTGCTGCAACGGCATCCTTCAGGGTTGCAGGTTGTGCATAGGTGGTGGAGTCGATGGTGATATCCTTGCCAACCTCAAGACCGTTTTGCTTGCAAAGATAAGTGAAGATAAAAGTGGGGTTTTGTGCGGGAACATAAACGGTTTTGCCTTGCAAATCCGCAAAAGAGGTTACAGTTGCATTTTGATTGGTTAACAAATAGAGGCAGCCCAGGGTGTTGACAGCGAGAACAACGACGCCACCCTCGGATTTGTTATAGATGTTTGCTGCCGCATTGGTTGGGAGAGCGGCAATATCAGCACTGCCGTTCAGGAGCGCGGAGGTTACCATGGAGGCATCGGTTTGCACAGAGAAATTGTATTTCTCTATGGTAGTACCTGCTTTGGCATCACTCATCAGCTTTGCCATACCAAAGCCGGTGGTGCCGTTAAGGGTGTAAACGTTGATGGTGGGAGTTTCTGCACTTGGAGTTTCGTCTTTGTTATCTTTTTGAAAAAGTGAGCAAGCACTCATAGAGAACAAAAGAGCCATAACGAGGCAGATGGAAAGTAAACGTGTTTTCATAGTGATAAAATCCTTTCTGTTGTTTGTATTTGATTATTGATAATCCTTTGTCATTGTGTCTGGCGCAAGCAGACGAATGGTGCGTCCGTCTTTTTCAATGTAACCGTCGGCAATCAAGGTATCGAACGCGCGATAAAGCGACGCACGGCCAATATCCAAAAGCTCGGAAAGCGAGGAAAGGGAAGCATCAAGCTCAACGGTTTCCTTTTGAAAAGAGGAAAGATACAAAGCAAGTCGGCGCTCCGCCGAGCCCGCCGTCAAGTAGCGAATTTTGCGGTTAAGATAGCAAATTCTGCCCGACAGAAAGCCGAGATAGTTGTATAAAAATGTTTTGTCGGTTTCAAGCAGCTCGCGTATAGCTTCTTCAGTAAAGAAGAAAACGCGGCATTTCTTTTTCGCCTTGATGGAGCTGACGTAATTCTCGTTTGTAAAAAGGTTTGCAATGCCAAAAAAGTCGCCTGCTTCAAAAAATCGCAACAGCGCGTTTTTGGAGTCATCAGCAGTAGTTGCTATTGCATCGCCCGAGAGAAAAATGCCTGCCTTGTGCGAGGTTTCATTTTGTGAGAGAATGACTTCGCCGTCCTCAAAATCAAAGGCACGGCAGTTGTGCTTTTCAAACACCCCAAGAGCGTTCCCGGAATCGACACCGCCAAAAATTGGTGAGCGGAAAATCTTTTCGGTTTCTTTCTTCGTTAAAATCATAAAATACCGCCTTTTGTATCGTATGAGACAATTATAGCACAATATTGAGCGTTTGTCAATAGAAATCAAAAATAATCTGCATTTGATTTTGGAGAATTTCTATTCAATTTTTTCAAATCCTCTTGACCGCACGCGCCTTGTCGTGTATAATAGAGATAACAATATTATTATGGAGGAATAACTGCCATGACTCTTGTAATTCTGGCTGCAGGAATGGGCTCTCGCTACGGCGGTCTCAAACAGCTCGATCCTATGAACGATGCCGGTAATTTTATCATCGATTTTTCCATTTACGACGCAATCAAAGCGGGCTTTGACAAGGTTGTTTTTATTATCAAAGAGGAGAACCTTGAACTCTTCCGCGAGACCATCGGCAACCGCATTGCAGAAAAAATCGAGGTTTCTTATGCATTCCAAAAGATGGATACACTCCCTGCGGGCTACAGTGCTCCCGAAGGCCGCACAAAGCCCCTTGGCACTGCACACGCCATCTATTGCGTTAAGGACCTTGTAAAAGAGAACTTTGGCGTTATCAATGCCGATGACTTTTATGGCAGAGATACCTTTATGCAGCTTGGCAGACACCTCAAGGGTGCTAACTGTGAAAACGGCGTTGCACACCACTGTATGGTCGGCTTTGCCGTTGGCAATACCTTAACCGAGAACGGCACCGTTTCGCGCGGTCAGTGCGAGGTAGGTGAGAATGGCATTCTCAAGAGCGTTACCGAGCGCACCAAGATTATGAAAAAAGAGAACAGCGCCGCATATCTCGAGGATGATGGCAAAACTTGGGTGGATATGCCTTTTGATACCATCGTTTCGATGAACTGCTGGGGCTTTACTCCCGAGTTCTTCAACAATCTCGAGTCTGGGCTGATTCAATTCCTTGATACCATCGATGCAAATCCTCTCAAAGCCGAATTTTATCTGCCAAGTGCAGTAGATGAGCAGCAAAAGAGCGGTGTTTGTGATGTAAAGGTGTATCCCACTACCTCTGTATGGCAAGGCGTAACCTATCCCGAGGACAAAGAACGCGTTAAGAGCGCTCTTCGCGCAATGATCGATGCAGGCGAGTATCCCGAACGCCTTTGGGACTGATAAACTATCGAAAGGAACCAAACAAATGTCTATTTTGATTACAGGCGGTGCCGGCTTTATCGGCTCTCACACCGCAGTTGAATTCTTGAACGCGGGCTATGAGATCATTGTTGTAGATAACTACTGCAACAGCTCTCCCAAGTCCATTGAGCGTGTAAAGCAAATTACCGGCAAGGATTTCAAGGTTTACGAAGTTGATATGTGCGACAAGGCCGCACTTGAAAAGGTATTCCAAGAAAATCCCGATATCGACTCCGCAATTCACTTTGCGGGACTGAAGGCAGTAGGCGAATCTGTGCAAATGCCCGGTCTTTACTACTACAACAACCTGCTCAGCACCCTCAATCTGCTTGAGCTGATGGCAAAGTATGATGCCAAGAGAATCGTATTCTCCTCATCCGCAACCGTTTACGGTGCCCCCAAGAGTGTGCCGATTCGCGAAGATTTTGACCTCTCTGCAACCAATCCTTACGGTCAAACAAAGCTGATGATCGAAAAGATCCTCAAGGATTTCTGGATCTCCGACAATTCTTGGAGCATTTCCATCCTGCGTTATTTCAATCCCATCGGCGCACACAAGAGCGGACTCATTGGCGAGAACCCCAAGGGAATCCCGAACAACCTGTTGCCTTACGTTGCAAAGGTTGCTGCAGGACAACTGCCGTATCTTTCTGTATTCGGCAATGACTATCCCACCCACGATGGCACAGGCGTTCGTGACTATATCCACGTAGTAGACCTTGCAAAAGCACACCTGAAGGCACTCGAAAGAGCAGAGAAGGTCAATGAGGTTGAATATTTCAACGTCGGTACCGGTACGGGCTACTCGGTGCTCGACATTGTTGCCGCTTACGAAAAGGCAACCGGACTCAAGGTGGCATACAAAATCGCACCCCGTCGCCCCGGTGATATCGACACCTGCTATGCAGTCCCCACCAAGGCATACGAAGTGCTTGGCTGGCAAGCCGAGAATGATCTTGACGACATGTGCCGCGACCTTGCTAACTGGATGCAAAAGAATCCCAACGGCTACGACGGAGAATAAATATGATCACAAAGCATTATTTTGGAACAATGGAGGACGGCTGCGACGTTCACAGCTATCTGCTCAAAAATGATGCAGGTATGAGTGTTCGCATTTGCGAGTTCGGCGGCGCGATTATGGAAATTTGTGTGCCCGATCGCCTTGGTCGCATTACCGACGTGGTTGCGGGCTACGATTCCTTGCGTGATTACGTGTTGGCTCCGGGTTATCTTGGTGCGCTTGTCGGTCGTGTTTGCAACCGCATAGCCAAGGGTAAGTTTCGTCTCGGCGTCAACGAATATCAAATTTATAAAAACAACAACGGCAATTCCTTGCACGGCGGTAAGGTTGGCTTTTCACACAAAATTTGGAATGCCAAAGCCGAGGATGGGGAAGAGCCCCGCTTGGTTCTCACGCTCGTCTCTCCCGACGGTGACGAGAACTATCCCGGAACCCTTACGGTAACGGTTACCTACACCTTACTGCGTTCCAATGCGCTCTCCATTCATTATGAGGCAACCACCGATAAAAAAACGGTCGTTAACCTGACAAATCACGCCTACTTCAATCTTGGCGGCTTTTCCTCGGGCAAGATCTTCGACCACGTTCTGCAGATCGATGCCGATAAGTACATTCCCACCGATGAAAATCTCATTCCCACGGGCGAGATCCGTTCGGTTGTGAGAACACCGTTTGATTTCCGCACTCCCAAAACAATAGGAGAGGATTTTGACCTCGAGAACCCCGACATGAAGCTTGCAGGCGGCTTTGACCACTGCCTCTGCTTTACGGGCGGCGAGAGCAAAACACCTGTTTTGCGCATTGAAGCATATGAGCCCAATAGCGGTCGTTTGATGCAGGTTTACACCAATCAACCCGCCGTACAGTTCTACACGGGTAATTTTATGTGGGAGATCGAAGCACCGCTCAAGGGCGGCTATCCCGCAAGTGTGCAATCGGCATTCTGCCTCGAAACACAAAAAATGCCCGATGCCATCAATCACTCAAACTTTAACGATATCCTGCTGAACCCCGGTGAAAAGTACGATTACACTACGATTTATCAGTTCAGCACCAAATAAAGCTGCAAGGAGCAATCGCATTTTGCGTTTGCTCCTTTTCATATTTGATTTACCCTTCACATACAATGTGACGAGGTGATCAATATGAAAAAATTCTTTTACAAGTTAACGGCAATCATCATAGCCGTTATTATGCTCTTGCCGATTTGTCTAAAGGTCTTTGGGGAAGAAACCGACTCTGCTCCTCCCCAAGATTCGCTTGGCGTTCCCAATGGCTCACTCAATCTCAACTGCAAAAGTGCTATCTTGATGGAAGCCACAACCGGAACGATTTTGTACGCACAAAACGCCGAGGAAGCACTTCCACCCGCTTCAGTTACCAAGGTAATGACACTTCTTTTGGTTATGGAGGCAATCGATGCAGGGACTATTCGCATTGATGATACTGTTTCTATTTCTGCTAATGCGGCATCCATGGGCGGTTCTCAGGTCTTTTTAGAGGAAGGCGAGCAAATGAGCGTTGAGGACCTACTAAAAAGTGTCGTTATCGCATCGGCAAACGATGCCGCCGTGGCACTTGCCGAATACGTCAGCGGCAGTGTTGATGCTTTCGTTGCAAAAATGAATGCAAAAGCCGCAGAGCTCGGCATGACAGCAACAAAATTCGAGAACGTAACAGGTCTTGACGATACTGCCGAGCATCACCTGACAAGCGCCAAAGATATTGCTTTGATGTCTTGTGCTTTGGTTGCTCACCCGCTCGTTCTGCAATATAGCTCCATTTGGATGGACACCATCCGTAACGGGGCATTCGGATTGACCAATACCAACCGTCTCGTACGCTTTTACCGTGGCTGTACGGGGCTCAAAACGGGTTCTACCTCCAAGGCGGGCTTTTGCATCAGTGTCACCGCCGAGCGTGACGGTCTTTCCCTGGTTTGTGTCATTATGGGTGCTGAATCGCGCGATATCCGTAATGCAGCAGCCACAACACTTCTTGATTGGGGATTTGCTAATTTTGCACTTTTCAAAGAGGATGCAGGTGCAAGCGAACCGATTGCAGTAAAGGGAAGTGCTATGCGCCAAATTACGGGATCTTATCCATCATTTTCTTGTGTTGTCAGACGAGAAGAGCTCTCTAAAATTGAAAAAAGCATTACACTTGAAGAAAGTATCACCGCTCCCACACCTATCGGTGAAAAGGTTGGAAGAGTGATTTTCCGCTGCGGTGAGCGCAACATCGGTAGTGTGGATATTTGCACCGAGGTTGAAGTCAAGCGCATTGGATTTTTTGAAATCCTTTCTTATATTTTTGCAAAATCACTCCTGATTTGACAAAGTTTTGCCAACAACAAAAGAATATGACAATTTCGGCATCTTTTTTGAAAAAAGGGCTTGTATTCGTGTACCAAATAGTGTATAATATCAATAATTCATTTTATCCGAAGGACGGTCCAAATTATGGCTATTAAATTGAACGATAAGTATGTTTCCTCTTTCATCGGTGCACATGAATATCAAAACGTGCAAGAGCAGGTCAACACAGCTGCAAAAACACTCCGCGAAAAGAGCGGTGCAGGCAACGCCTTTTTGGGTTGGGTAGATCTGCCCGACAACTACGATAAGGAAGAATTTGCACGCATTAAGGTTGCGGCAGAAAAAATTCAAAAGAGTTGTGACGTGCTTGTTGTTATCGGCATTGGCGGCTCCTATCTCGGTGCACGCGCCGTTATCGAGTTCCTCAAATCTCCCTTGTATAACAATCTAAAAAAGAACACTCCCGATATTTATTTTGCAGGTAACTCCATCAGTGCAGGTGCTCTGAACGAAATCCTCGCCCTTTGCGAGGGACGCGACGTTTGCGTAAACGTTATCTCCAAATCGGGAACCACCACCGAGCCCGCAGTTGCTTTCCGTGTATTCCGTACACTTCTGGAAGAGAAATACGGCAAGGACGGTGCTCGTGAGCGTATCTTCGTCACCACCGACCGCGCACGCGGCACACTCAAACAATTTTCTACCGATGCAGGATATGAGACCTTCGTTGTTCCGGATGACGTCGGCGGACGTTTCTCGGTTCTGACTGCCGTAGGTCTTTTGCCCATCGCTGTTGCAGGTATTGATATTGATGAGCTTATGCAAGGTGCGGCATCCGCAAGCCATACATACGTGGATGCGGACATCACCAAAAACGATTGCTACCGCTATGCGGCTATCCGCAACATTCTTTACCGAAAGGGCAAGAACGTTGAGGTCATGGCAAGCTACGAGCCCTTCTCGGCAATGTTCAGCGAGTGGTGGAAGCAGCTTTATGGTGAGAGTGAAGGTAAGGATCAAAAGGGAATCTTCCCGGCATCCGTTGTTTTCTCTACCGACTTGCACTCCCTCGGGCAGTTCATTCAAGATGGCACACGCTCGATGTTTGAAACCGTTATTGACATTGCAGACACAGGCGATGCTTTTGCTATCCCGAACGATCCGGCAAATATTGACGGACTCAACTTCCTCTCCGGAATGGATCTCAACGAGGTTAAGAGAAAGGCAATGCAGGGTACAATTCTTGCTCACGTTGACGGTGGCGTTCCTAATCTTGTTATCGAGCTTGATCGCCGTAATGCTTTCACGCTTGGTGAAATGATTTATTTCTTTGAGCTTGCATGTGCAATTTCGGGCTATATGCTGGGCGTTAACCCCTTTGACCAACCCGGCGTTGAATCCTACAAAAAGAACATGTTCGCACTTCTCGGCAAGCCCGGATATGAGGAAATGAAGAAGTCCCTTGAAGAGCGCTTGAACGGTTAAGAAAAAAATCGTGAAAATGCAAAAAAAGCACTTGACTTTGTTTCCAAAGTTTGGTATAATGAAAATACGGAGATGATTTGTTATCTCTTTTGATTTCTGGAGGTTAAAAATATGTTGAAATTAATTATCGGCGTTAAAGGCACCGGCAAAACAAAAAT
This sequence comes from Eubacteriales bacterium, assembly GCA_045646445.1. GTDB lineage: Bacteria > Bacillota > Clostridia > Oscillospirales > CAG-272 > UMGS1865. The sequence continues at coordinate 9,554 of JAZRKS010000038.1, forward strand.
ACTCATCGATATGGTAAACAGCGCTCTTGCTGTTACCAAGGGTGACGTTGTTTGTATTGAGAAGGGTGCTCAGTTGAGATTTGATATAAAGCCCGCTGTAAGACTCGTTAACTCTGAGGAATATCTCGTAAACGATGCAGCTACTCTTTACGGCTTCATCGCAGGTATGCTCGCAAGCAACCACGACGTAACCGACCTGTTTGTTGACGGTACACTTCGCATTTGCAACCGCGATATGGTTGCCTTTGAAGAGCTCCTTACCAAGCTCGATTCTCTTTTGGAAAAGGTTGACGTTAACGTAACCATGACCGTTTCCATGCCTACCGAAGAGCTTACCGATACCATTCGCAAGTACATTTAATTCCAAACAAAAATGGTGCCGCAGTTATGCGCCTCTCTTGGCGAGACTGCGGCATCTTTTACGCAAAAACCCACAAAAGGAGTTAAGCAAATGATTTTAATCATTGCAGAAAAACCAAGTCTTGGGCGTAACATTGCCGCAGGAATCGGGCAAATGCAAAATCGACAGGGGTATCTAGAGGGAGAAAACTATATCATCACTTGGGCATTCGGCCACCTGTTTTCGCTTTGCGATATCGAAACATATTCTCCGTCTCCCGACGAATCGGGCAGATGGACGATGTCAAATTTGCCTTGTTTTCCCAAAGAATTTAAGTTTGAGTTGCGCCGTGAGGGAGGCAAAGAGAAAAGGGTAGACCCGGGCGTGCGTCGTCAATTCGAGCTAATTCGTCAACTTTGCAACCGTCCCGACGTTGACACCATTGTAAACGCGGGAGACGCAGACCGCGAGGGAGAAATCATTGTGCGCCTTTGCATGAACAATGCAGGCGCACAAGGAAAGAAGTATAAACGCCTTTGGTTGCCCGACCAAACACCGCAGACAGTCAAAAAAGCTCTTGAAGAAATGAAAGACGAGAGTGAATATGATCGCCTTGCCGCAGAGGGCTTTGCTCGCACCTATATCGATTGGCTCTACGGTGTCAATCTGACCCGATATGCCACCCTTAAAACGGGAACCTTACTTCGCGTAGGACGCGTTATCGTGCCCATTGTAAAGGCAATTTATGATAGAGATATGGCAATTCGCAACTTTGTTCCGGGCAAATATTTTGCACTTGTAAGCAAAGAAAAGACCAACGGTGAAGTTGTCGAGCTGCTTTCCAAGAACAAATTTGAATCCGACCAACTCTCGCAAGCTGAGGCACTTTGTCAGACCTATAATCAAACGGGAGCGGTTGTCAGCGAGGTAAAAAACAAAAAGGAAACTCTCTTTGCGGGCAAACTCTATTCGCTTTCCAAACTGCAAAACGCCTTGAGTAAGAAATATAAAATGTCGATGCAAGAGAGTCTTGACATCGTGCAAGGACTCTACGAAAAGGGATATTTGACCTATCCCCGTACCAACTCCGAGTATCTTGCAACGGCAGAAAAGGATAAAATCCGTCAAATTCTTGCAGGATGTGCAAAGCTCGGCTATCCCGTACGATTTAAGGATAGCAAAACGATATTTGACGATAGCAAAATCGAGTCTCACTCGGCTCTGACACCCACCTATAAAATTCCTAACAAAACCCAACTAACCGAAAAGGAAATGCAGGTGTACTCCACGGTATTCCGCCGTTTTGTTGCTGTTTTCTGCTCCGAGGATTGTCTTGTTTCCCGCACAGAAATTACCATTGACGTTGGCACGCTCGAGCGTTTTACCCTAAAGGGTATGGTAATGCTCGAAAAGGGCTGGACAAAATACGATGACTATACCCAAAAAGACAAGGTTTTGCCCGCACTTTCCAAGGGAGATGTTGTCAATATTGATTTTAAGCCCGTTGAAAAGGAAACCACTCCGCCCAAGCATTATACCGTTGAAACCTTGAATAACTACCTCAAAAACCCTTTCAAAGAGGATAAAAAAGCAGCGAAAGAAGCTGATGGAGAAGTGAGCATTATTGAAACCACCGATGATAACGAGGATTACAAAGCCATTTTTGAAGGTCTCGAGCTTGGTACCGAAGCGACGCGCACAGGTATCATTGACAACGCACGCAAGAGCGGTTATATCGACCTCAAAAAGGACACTTATTATATCCTCCCCGGTGGTGAATTTCTAATTGAATCTCTTTTACAAATGAAGATCAATATGGATAAGTACAAAACCTCACAGCTCGGACAAGCGCTCAAAAAGGTTTACCGCGGAACGATGGAAATTGAAGAAAGCGTTAAGCTTGCCGAAGGAGAAATCGCCGAGGTGTTTGCCAAAAAAGAGGAGACCAATCTCGCACTTGATTCCGAGACAGGATTTTTTGGCGACGTGGTTGCAAAGTGTCCGCTTTGCGGAAAAGATGTTAAGCGTTTCCGCAACTTCTACGGCTGCACCGGATATAAAGACGGTTGCAAATTCTTGGTCAACATCAGCATTTGCGGTCGCGCTATTTCGGTGGCAAACCTGCAACTGCTGATTGAAACAGGGCGCACCGCTACAATCCAAGGGTTCGTATCCGCCAAAACAAAAAAGACCTTTGATGCCGCACTCAAGTTAGAGAATGGACGCGCTGTTTTCGATTTTGAAAAACGCGCACCCGTAGCGCAACCGATGCATCAAGACTTACCCATTTGGGATGGAGATGGGGCGCCATTACCTGAACCGCCACCGGAAATGTAATATTTAAGCACCGCTGTAAAAACTGCGGTGCTTTTTCTTCATATTAAAACTTCTTTAATATAATGTATTGACAAATACAAAAAAGTGTTGTATAATTGTATACAATAGTCCCGAAAGGAGAAAAGCCATGTTAGAAATTTCTCAAAAAACAAACTTATTGGAGCAAAGCACCTACAAATATTCGCTCCAGGACGTTGCAGAACCTAACCTCTACCGCGAGGTTTATCCATATACCGACGTTCCGCGTATCCCGTTCAACCACCGTCGTGTGCCCATTGGCATGCCGCAGGATATTTGGATTACCGATACCTCTTTCC
>JAZRKS010000039.1:0-2247 GCA_045646445.1 Eubacteriales bacterium
CTCCCCTACTATCAACAATTTGTAGGGGAGGCGTTTCGCCTCCCGAAAGCAATCCATTACCCATAACAAAGAACGACCCGCACACGGCGGGGCGGTGAGTGTTTATTTCCATTCTCCCATCGATTCTTTTTTCTCTTGCTCGCGGCGTTCTGTCTCTTCTTTGTCAAAACGGTCTTTTATGGCATCCTTGTTTTTGATGCGATAGGTAAATAACCCTGTGGCAAACGCCAAGGCGTAGATGACAAAAGACGCCAAGACCTTAACGGCAGACGGAAAGAAAAAGATAAACGGAATCATCAAAGGAATTGCGGCGTGGAGTGCCGTTGACGCAAAATCAGTCATGCCGTTTTCTTCTTCTGTGGTAAAGGGTGAACCGTAAGCGGTTCTAAAACCGTTCTCTGTTTTTACTTTTTTGAACAAAGCGGCTTGAAAGAACATTAATGCAATGAAAACAATTGAGAGCACAGACAAAGCATTGATTTGAATGTTTTTGTGAAACACAATAATAGCCACAATATTAATTACAACTGTAGCCAAATAATATATAAGCATATCAATCCCCCGTTTCCCTTGAAATACGGCAAAATCCTTTGTTACCGCAATGCGGGCATTTGAAAACTCGATCATCATTTACATGAAGTGAGATCGCCGCTTTCCACCATTTAGGATAGAATCCCTCATTACATTTGGGACAGATGTATTTTTTTGATGCGATATATTTACCCGCCCACACAAAAACAACAAGCGAAAACACCGCAACAGGAATTGCAATCACCCACCACGGGACCTCATAATGCTTGTCACACCAATTCACTTGGCAGGATGTTAATAAAACCAAAATCATGCACATCAAAGCAAATGAAACGAATATTTTTCTCACACACTTCTCCTTTCTGTACTGTCGTAATAACCCAACCATAGACCGTCGATTTTTTCATTGTAAAGCACAAGAGTAATCAAGAGTCCCGTTTTGGTATATTTTGCTCGAAAACGGTGGATTTGATTATATTCCCCGTCTATCTCCTCGCCATCAAAGCATACAAATTCACCAAGAGGTAACAGCGTATCGGCGCGCACGGTGGTGTAAACCTCTCGCGGCATATATTGCAGAAGCCGCGGACTGATGTGCTCGTAAAGAGCATCGTGCTCACCGTTCACAACGGCTTGGGCGCACTTTTTAGAAATCGCACTCTGCTCGGTGGCGATCTTTGTATCCGACTCTTTTGGGAAAACATCTTGCCCTGCATCAATACGAGAAAGCACCTCATTTAAGCGTTCCAACTCCCGAAGATCAGAGTGAACAGATGCGTATATTTCCGCACGTCTCGAAAGAACGGCATCGCGCAAATCAATGTGATTTGTCAAAAGTTGCGAAATGGCTTGCAGAGAAAGTCCCATTTTACGCAAGGATAGCACATTAATAATTTGTGCAAGCTGTTGCTCGGTATAGCGGCGACGGTGTGAAAGCCCCTCGGTCGTGCTTTGTATCAATCTCTTTTCTTCATAAAACCGAAGCGTTCGCGACGTTGTGCCGAGCATATTGCAAACCTCAGATATATCCCAAAGGTGCTTTTCGTTCATTCCATCACTCCTTCCGTATTATATCATACCACTTGACGTTGCGTCAATGTCAAGTATAAATTTCTTTTTTTGAGGTGTAATTATCGATTTATTTTGTGGAGGACCGCCAAACAACTCTCTTAGCGGATAGGGTTAGTGGTCCCTAGCCGCTCGCGATAGCCAAAGCGAGGTTTTACCTCGCGCCGACTGTCTATCCGTGTGTTAGGACTTTCCTTTTTGACCTTTTGTGCGAAAGTTTTTGAAAGGGGTGTGGGGGAAACTTTTTTCAAAAAGTTTTCCCCACAATCCTTACATAAGTTCTATTAACTTCTCAATCGTTTTCCAAAATACCTCTACCGACGAAAGGTTGAGGCGTTCGTCGGGCGTATGGACGTCGCGCATATCGGGGCCGACGGAGATGACGTCAAGGCCGGGAAGCTTGGAGGCAATGATGCCGCACTCAAGACCTGCGTGGATAACGTCGACGATGGCATCCTTGCCCGTGACCTCGCGGTAGGCACGCGCGTAGAGGTCGCGCAGAGGCGAGACGGGGGCGTAGTCCCAACCGGGGTAGCGGCTGTAATGCTTGGTAACACATCCCGTGATGCGAGCAAGGGCATCAAGTTCGTCGATGGAAGCATCCAAACGGCTCTCGATTGCCGAACGAGACGAGAAAACGAATTCGAC
>JAZRKS010000040.1:0-2280 GCA_045646445.1 Eubacteriales bacterium
CCCATCGAGGTCAAGTGTCCGCTCTCGCAGAAATCGAGCGCGCCGGAGTGGGTGATTTGACGAAGGTGTACGAAATAGGAGCGAGCCGCCAGCTTGGAAGCCATAGCTACCATATCGTTGTCACGTCCTGCACCAAGAGAACCGGTGCAAAGAGTAATGCCGTTGTGCTCGTTGGGAACAGCCGCGAAGAGCTTATCGTAGCTATCCATACCCGTAATGATGCGGGGCAGGCCGAACATATCCCACGGCGGGTCATCGGGGTGGATCGCCATATTGATACCGGTCTCGTCGCAAGCAGGCATAATGCCCTTGAGGAAGTAAACGAGATTTTCGAAGAGCTGCTCGTGGCTCATGCCGCTGTAAGCGTCAAGCAGAGAGTTGAGCTCCTCGGAGGTGTAGCTCTCATCCCAACCGGGAAGGTGGAGGTTGTAAGGATCGAGGCCCATCAGCTCCTCGTGGTTGTAGGAGAGTGCGTTGGAGCCGTCCTCTGCCTCGGTGTGCAGATTGGTGCGGAGCCAGTCGAATACAGGCATGAAGTTGTAGCAGATGCACTTAACGCCTGCCTTGCCAAGGTTGCGAATGGTGGTTGCATAGTTTGCAATGTAACGGTCACGGGTGGGGAGACCAAGCTTGATGTCCTCGTGTACGGGAACACTCTCGATAACCTCCATCTCAAGACCCTTTTCATCACAGAGAGACTTGAGGCGCAGGATCTTATCCATCTCCCAAACCTCACCCACGGGAACGTCATAAACAGCGGTAACAACGCCGCTCATTCCGGGGATCTGACGGATATAAGAAAGCGGAATGCTATCCTTTTCTCCGTACCAACGAAATGTCATTTTCATGGTTCGTTTTGTCCTTTCTTGTTTCTGGTGTGTATATTTTAATTTTAATCATTTACAGATTAAGGAACGCCTTGACGTTGCCGTAGCAAACAGCGTACATCAAGTGTTTTGCAGCGCTCATATCATATTCTCCGCGCTCAACGTAGCCGCCAACGAAATCGGCGAGGATGCGACGGAAGAAATCAAAGCGTGCGTAGCTTGCCAAGGAGCGGCTATCGGTCAGCATACCGAGGTTGGTGCCAAGGACTGCATATTCCGAAACGTTTTTAAGCTGCTCGCGAATGCCCTCAACGGTATCGTTGAACCACCAAGCCGCACCGACGCGCACGTTCGGGAACGCGCCCGTGAGGGTTGCCATTGCAGGAACGCAAGCGGGGTTGAGTGTATAGATAACCGTTTTAGGGAGTGCGTTTCTTTTTACAAGCTCGTCGAAGAAATAAACGAGTGCGTCTACGTCTACGTGTCCGCGCATAATGTCAAAGCCCGCGTCGCGGCCGATAACGCCTGCAAGCTTGCTGTTGACGTTGCGGAAGGTTGCAAAGTGCAATTGCATGACGATGCCGCGCTTAGCATACATAGCCGCGGTAAAGTACATCAAGTGCGAGAAGAGCTCTTGACGCTCACCGTCGGTCAAGCTTGCGCGTTTTGCATAAAGCTCGGCGGCGCGCTCCTCGCCAATGTCAGCCATGGGCAAAAAGTCCATACCGTGGTCGGCAATTTTGCAGCCCTTGGAAAGGAAATAATCCAATCTTTCGGCAAGTGCGCTCTTAAGGTCTGCGAGTGTGTTCAGCTTTCTGCCAACGGCATTTTCCAATCTTTCCAGTGCCGCCGCGTCCATATTCAGGGCAAAGTCGGGGCGATAGGTGGGGCGCACATTGGTGTCACCGCACATGCCGTGCATCGACAAAGGAGATGCGGGATCGTCGGTGGTTGCAACGTACTCCACGCGGAATTTTTTCAAAATTTGCTTTGCGGTGAGTGTTTCGAGTGCCTTGTTTGCCTTGTTCCAAATGCGCTCTGCGCTCTCGGAGTTCAGGGGCTCGCGAATATCAAAGAGCAATTTCAGCTCAAGCTGTGTCCAGTAGTACAGAGGACCGCCGCAAAGGAGCGGAAAGATCTCTGCATATTTGAGATACTTTTCATAAAAGCTCGCATCCCCCGTGATATACTTTTCATCCACTCCACAAAGACGCATTGCTCTCCACTTATAGTGGTCGGCGGCAAGCCAAAGCTCGCCAAGAGACTCAAATTTACGGTCGTTTTGCAGCTCTGCCTCGTTGAGGTGACAGTGGTAGTCAACAATGGGCAGATCCTTTACCTCGGCGTAAAGCTCAACTGCCACGGGGGTGTTTAAGAGGAGTGCATCCCCAAAAAATTCCTTCATAGGTTTTCTCCCTTCCCTATCCGTCAGGACAGGATCTCAATTCTCTTG
>JAZRKS010000041.1:0-2286 GCA_045646445.1 Eubacteriales bacterium
GCATATAGGGATTGTTTTTGGCAACGTCCACCGCACTGCTACCCCACTTTTTGTAGATGCGAACAGTGGTAACCGCACCGAAATACTCGCGGAAGAATAGCATTGCCGAGCGAATGCCCGCCTTGTTTTTGAACTCCTCGGAAATCTCACGCGCGCGCTTGGGTGTGATGCCATGAATTTCGGCAAGCCAATCGGGGTGATTTTCGATGACGTCAAACGCCTCTTCTCCAAACTCGTCGATGATGCGTTGCGCCGTTTTGGGGCCAATGCCCTTAATGGTTCCCGAGCCGAGATAGCGCAGCATAGATGCTTTGTCGGCAGGCAGCTGCTTTTCGGCTTGCTCTACCTTAAACTGACGGCCGTATTTGGGATTGTGCACCCACTTACCCCACACCGTAACAACGTCGCCCTCGCCAATGTACGGGAGCGTGCCCGTGATGGTGACGAGCTCGTCGGTGTCGGTGCCAAGATCGCAAATGGCATAGCCGTTTTCATCATTGGCATAAATCACGCGCTCGATGTTGCCCGAAAGCTTTACCATACCAACGTCATCCATTGGCCCTTGCATAAAATTTGCATCAAAGTCTGCCATTGCAATCTCCTTTCTGTATGTAATCAATCGGTATATAGGAAAGGCTCCCTTGTGTAAAGGGAGCTGTCAGCCGAAAGGCTGACTGGGGGATTGTTCTTCTTCGAGTAAAAAACAATCCCTCCGTCGCGCTCCGCGCCCCACCTCCCTTTACACAAGGGAGGCTAAAACGCATTGCTTATAAAGTTTCCAATCTTTTGTTGGGTGTAATTTCAAAATTACTTCAAAAGTGTTTTGAGCTCGTCAACGAGGTCGCAAGCTTCCCACGGAATGTCGAGGTCTTCTCTACCCATGTGACCGTAAGCGGCTACTTGGCAGTAGATGGGGCGGCGCAAATCAAATCTCTTGATGATTGCCGCAGGACGAAGGTCAACAAGTTCTGCAACCTTGGCTTCGATTGCGGATTCCTCAACGCGAGCGGTGCCAAAGGTATCGATGAGAACCGATACGGGCTTTGCTACACCAATGGCGTATGCAACCTGAACCTCGCACTTGTCGGCAAGACCTGCTTTAACGATGTTCTTGGCAATGTAACGTGCCGCATAGCAAGCGGAACGGTCTACCTTTGTGGGTTCCTTGCCCGAGAAAGCACCACCGCCGTGACGTGCGTATCCACCATAGGTGTCAACGATGATTTTACGACCTGTCAAACCTGTGTCACCTGCAGGGCCGCCTACAACAAAGCGACCGGTGGGGTTAATATAAATCTTGGTTTCGGCATCCATCATATCCGCGGGAATGATGTGCTTGATAACCTCGCGTGTGATGTCCTCGCGGATCTGCTCGGTGCTCACGTCGGCACTGTGTTGAGAGGAAATAACAACGGTATCTACGCGAACAGGCTTGCCGTTCTCGTCGTATTCAACGGTAACTTGGGTCTTGCCGTCGGGGCGAAGATAAGCAAGTGTGCCATTCTTGCGCACCTCGGTCAGGCGGAGCGCCAGCTTGTGCGAAAGAGAGATGGGCAGCGGCATCAATTCGGGGGTCTCGTTGCAAGCGTAACCAAACATCAAGCCTTGGTCGCCTGCACCAATGTCGAACTCGTCGGCATCGCCGTTTTTGGCTTCAAAGGATTTGTCAACGCCCATTGCAATGTCGGGGGATTGCGCGTGCAAAGAAATGATAACGGCACAGCTATCGCAGTCAAAGCCGTATTTTGCACGGTCGTAACCAATTTCGCGGACGGTTTCGCGTACGATGCGTTGAATATCCACATCCGCACGGGTGGTAACCTCACCCATTACACACACAAGACCTGTGGTGCAAAAGGTTTCGCAAGCTACGCGGGACATAGGGTCTTGGCGCAGCATTTCGTCAAGGACGGCATCCGAGATCTTGTCGCTGATCTTGTCGGGATGTCCTTCGGTAACGGATTCACTTGTAAATAATTTCTTGTTCAACTTCTCGTTCATTTCTTACTCCTCATAAACTCGTAAAATATGTTTGTTTTCTAAAACATATCTTTGTGACAACAAAAAAACTCCGCACAGACGGAGCATTTGGCTCTCATCTAACAGGATTTAGCACCTTACCCCACGGCAGGTTGCTGTAACATCATCGTGCCTGTCACTACGTTACTCTTGATAAGATATATTTTATTGTATATAGTATAACATAAAAAAATCCCCTTTGCAAGAGGTGGAGCAGATTTTTTTCATTTTTCGAGGTTTTTTGTTGAAAGGAATATGTTAAGGGCG
>JAZRKS010000042.1:0-9324 GCA_045646445.1 Eubacteriales bacterium
CGACGAGCGTAGCTCGTTGGGTTAGCGAAGCAAAAAGGTGCCGGTGGCACGTTTTTGCAAGCGGTGTCGCCCAAAGCCGAGTTTTGGAGTAAAGCTATGCTTTGCGAACAAAACGACCAGCGACGGCGACTGGGGTGTGTTCGCACTGCACCAACGGGAAATAGTTGGATCCCATCTCCGCAACCAAAAAGAAGATCAATTTCACGCTCTGTGCCATAAAACATTGATTTGGGGTTGAGGGCGAGCTGCTTTTGCCCTTGACAAGCGCTTGATTTTATGCTATAATAGGGCAAACTCAAACAGTGGAGGCAAAAACATGAAAAAGGTATTGTCTGTATTGGCGCTTTTGGCTATCGTAATCACTATGGTGTCTTGCACCTCTGGGAAAAATCCCATTGCCTACGGAAAAAAGTATTTTCATAGCGTGCGTAGCGATGAGCAATATTACGTATTCAAAAGAGATCACACCGGATACTGTGAATATTATTCTCATTCCAACGCCACCATATCGGGGCGCGTTGAGTTTGTCTGGAGAGAGGCCTCGGACGGCGCGATTTATTTATTCAAAACAAAAACCACTTACTATGAAAATCGCGGGGGTGGAACAATTCCGTTACTCACAGGCCCGATCTATTTTTCCAAGGAGTTTTTTGTATACCACTCCGGGGATGGAAGCGTAAGGTACGTTAAGGAAGGTTCAAAATTGGAAAAGCTCATTAAAAATTGAGCAACCTCTATTTTTGCAACACCGCACAAAAGCAACCCTTTGTGGGTTGCTTTCTTTTTGTTTGTGCTGTTGGTTGCAAAATTAATCTTTTTCGATGCCAAATAAAATTCGAAACCAATTTACGATCTTGTCAATGATAGATTTCAAAATTTCCCAAAAGCTTTTTGGGGACGCGTCGGGGCTGCTTGGGGGCTCAATACTTTCGTTTTCACTTTCCGTATCGTTGGTGCCGCTATCCTCGCTTGGTTGATCCGCGTCTTCGCTGTACCCTTTAAAAGACAATCTTGACTTTCGAACTTCAAGGTATTTCAAAAGCTCATCCATTGTCGCTTTTGCATCAGCTGCGCAGCTTTCACCTATGATGTTCGCGAGTTTGCCGTCTCTTAATTCGATGATCTCCTTGACGGTGGCATCAAGCTTTTGGGGTGTTCCCTCCCCTATCAGCGCAATGCGCTCCATCTCCTGTTCAAGGTGCTTGCACGTTTCTGCATCAGCGCCGTTGTCGATCAACTGTTGCAGAATGATATCCGACGATGCCCTGATCAAACGATCCGTGCTCCAATGCGGCAGTGCGGTGAGCTTGGAATCTGCGCCGTATCGCTCCGACAAAAATCCTGCGTAATCACTTGAGGGATTGAAAAAGGTTTTTACCGACTCGAACAAAACAAATCCATCGGCGCCACAGCTTTCGCTTGCGCCAATATGCGCACCAAGCTCGTTTGTGCTTTGGTCGTGGTAGGTGGTGTAAAGACCGCTATAGCAATACACGCCATCAAATTTTGCCATCATCGTTTTGAGAGCAGATGAAATTTGGGAGGCACTGTAGTAGTATACCATGGGGGTAACTGCATCTATGTATCCGCTCTTTACCCAAGTGACAAAATCCTGCTTTTTTTGACTGTACGCACTGCCAATATCGGGGTGCACGGCAGTTGAAATGATGCACTCGGGATGCTTTTGATTCACCATTTGAGAAACCTGCTCTATGAAAATTGTCACCTGCTCAGCACGGTAGGCTATCCATTCTTCCACAAGAGAATTGGCTCTGATTTGCGCTTTGAAATCTTGAATTTTTTTGTCTTCGGTCAAAGAAAGACCGTACTTTTCGGCAAACGCAGACATTGCCGCCTTTGTATATCCGGTATCGGTTCCCGCATAAAAATCGGAGACGGGGTAACGGATATAGTCAAGATTTAAGCCGCTGATGCCGGGAACCTTTGTTAGCAGCTCCTCATAAAACTTTACAAGATATGCTCGGGCATTCTCGTTTGCAGGGTCAAAGAAGATGTATCCACCAAGATTTGCACCCTCGGTGGTGTGGTTAATTTTTCCGTTTTCGTTTATGAGTAGCCAATCGGGAAAATATTTTACTAAGGGTGTGTTTTCATTAACACCAAGGTAAAAGCTTTCCACCCACGCGTGGACCTCGATACCTCTTTTTTGCGCCTCGGCACAAAACGCACTCAGGTAGTCGGGGTACTCGCCATAGTTATACTTTTCAAATTCGGTGTAATACGGAACAAGATTGGTTTTGAACACGGTCATTCCGTGATAAAAGGTCTCCAAAAACACCATGTTGATGCCGGATGCCATCATTTCATCCAAAACAGTGCAAATTCCATCGAGCGAGGTTTCTCTGCCGCTTGCGTTTGGTCTGTGCCACACACCTCTGGCATAAATACCGGAATATTGCGGAAGAGCGTTCCCCTTTGTATTTGTGCCGAGCATATCAGCCGAAACGCCACTTGTTAAAAAACTCATACACAGGGAAAATGTGATTAATTTTAAAAACAGTTTTTTCATAAAGGCTTTCTCCTTTGTAAGAATCCGTCTTTTTGATTAGATTATATCTAGATTTAGATTATATCACAAAACAACGCCAAAGTCAACCGCTTAAAGAAAACATAACAAACATATGCAAAGCCAAAAGCTTTTGCGTTTGTTCTGCAACTGTTACTCTCCCCCTTGAAATTTTCTAACTTTCATGTTATACTGTTTGTATCACTTGAAAAGAGGTACCATTATGCCAAGCTTTCAAATCAATCAAGATTTAACCTATGAGGCGTCGCCGATTGTTAAAAACAACGTTTTTCTTTCGATGCCCCCCGAAGATAAGCCCCTCCCCAAATACGAGGAAATCGCACATCTGCTCCCCTCCCCTGTTTGGCGCGGTCGCGACGACGTGCTTGCCTGCTACAACTATGCTTGGCGCACGGCATTTGCCAATCTGCGTCCTGCCAACGGTGCGTTCCATTTTGTTTCCAATTTCATCGACACCGCATTTAACGGATACCTCTTTATGTGGGATTCCTCCTTTATCGTGATGTTTGGCAAATACGGCGCACGTGCATTCAATTTTCAAAAAACGCTCGACAATTTCTACTCCCATCAGCACAAGGACGGCTATATTTGCCGCGAGCTTTGCGAATTTCGCGCAAGCGAGCATTTCTCGCGCCACGACCCCTCCTCTACGGGTCCCAATATTCTTGGTTGGTCGGAGTGGGAATACTACTCACAAACGGGTGACGTAGCGCGCCTTGAGCAGATTTTCGATCCCCTTCTTGCATACCATCTGTGGCTAAAAGAGTTTAGAACTTGGCGCGACGGCACCTATTGGTCGACGGGTTGGGGCTGCGGAATGGACAATATGCCTCGCTTTGAATCGAGCTACAACGTTGCCTTCTCGCACGGTCATATGGTGTGGGCGGATGCTTGCATTCAGCAGGTACTCTCGGCAAAGATCCTCATTCAAATTGCCGACATCATCGGCCGCGCCGACGACGAAAATATAGCTGTGCTCAAAGAAGAAGTCAAGCACCTGACCTCGGTGATCAACAATAAGCTCTGGCACGAGGACGATGCTTACTATTACGATCTTTGGAAGAACGGAGAGCTCAACAAGGTCAAGTCGATTGGCGCGTATTGGGCACTCCTCGCAGATATCATTCCGCCCGAGCGTCTTGAACGCTTTGTGGCACACCTCGATAACGAAAAGGAGTTCAGGCGCCCCTGCCGTGTTCCTTCCCTTTCGGCAGACACCCCCAATTACAGCCCGCAGGGCAGATATTGGAAGGGTAGCGTTTGGGCACCCACCAACTATATGGTGCTCAAGGGACTTGAGAAGAACGGCTACCTTGATCTCGCCTACGATATTGCACGAAATTGCCTTGAAAACGTAGTCACGGTGTTCCAAAACGACGGAACCATCTACGAAAACTATATGCCCGAAAGCACCTCAAAGGGCGCACCCGCAAAGCCCAATTTTGTGGGATGGTCGGGACTCTTCCCCATCAGCATCCTGTTTGAATACGTATTCGGTATTCGTCCCAACGCAAGAGAAGAAAAAATCGTTTGGGATATACGTCTTGTCGAAGAGCACGGCGTTAAGAATTATCCCTTGGGTGACCTTTCCGTCGATTTGATTTGCGCAGAGAGAGCAAACGAGGACGAAGAACCCATCATCACCGCTCTGTGCGAAAAACCGATTGAAATTGAGGTTCGCTACGGCGACAAGGTGAAAACAGTTTTGACAGAGATAAGAAAGTGAGGCAGCAAAATATGAAAAAAGTTCTTTGCATTATCAGCAATATTATTCTATCGTATTTTTATCTCTCCACTTCTTGGATGGTATCTGCCGCCGCATTATTCTACTTGGTGGCGATCGGTTGGGATTGGTCATCGCCCATACAGGTGTTTTGGGTAGTAGCGACCACGATAATCGTTTTCACCCCTATCTACTGCATTTTGGGAATCGTCCTTTCGGTAAAACGATGGATAAAAGAACGCTACCTTTCCGCCTTCCTCTGGCAGTTTTTGCCCGTTGGAACGATCAGCCTCTCCGTGGTTTTGTTCCTTGTGCCCGTTTGGATTGAGGCGTTGATGGGAATATTTGCATAAACAAAGAACAGCGAATGAGAAAACCTCATTCGCTGTTCTTTATTACTTTTTGCTTTCGTTCTGCGCAAATTGCGAAGCCGTAAAAGGCGCGCGAAATTCGATGCAGAAGACGTGATCGACCACTCGTCGCCGTACAGGCGTACGGCAGAGAGGTCGAGCGCGGCTAAAAAGCCACACAAAAAAATGAAGAAACCCGTCGATTTTCTCGACGGGTTTCAACCTTTTATGGTGTGCTCAAAGTTTTAACCAAATTCGAGTTAATCTTTGAGTGTGGCTTTTGTTCTACGCAAATTACGCCGCCCGAGATTATCTAAAGCCTACGTGGCCGGCAACCTTATAGAGGTTCTCGATCTCCTCGCGGCGCTTTTCGATGAGCTGCTTCATACCCTCAAGCTGCTCGGGCGTAAAGCCGTCGAGGTCGCCATCTTGAAGCTTGTTTTTATACATACGGTCTGCAATAAGCGCAAATTGAATATCAACGGGACGAATCAAGCCGTTGAGCTCGCACATAACCACGTTGCTCTTGCCCTCTGCCAAAAGTTCAACCGCTCTAACTGCCATGTGGGCTGCCGTTGCACGGACGCGCATGGTAGGTCTGCCGCCGCGAACAACGTGAGAGAAGCGTGCAAACTTGGTCTCAACGCCGGTCTCTTCTTCAATTCTCTTTGCAAAGCCTTCGGCAAAGCGCGAGCCGTCGGGGTTAACAACACCCTCGGAAACAACAACGATCATGCCTCTCTTGCCCAAGTCACGCAGGTTGGCAATCTTTTTGATAGCTGCTTCCTCATCAAAGGGAACCTCGGGAATTGCTACTGCTACCGCACTGCTGGCGATTGCCGCATAGAGAGCAATCTGTCCGCAGTCGCGTCCCATAACCTCAACAACGTTGAGACGTGCGTGAGATTCGCAGGTGTCCTTGAGGTTGTCGATCATGCGCAGGGTGGTGTTTGTGGAAGTATCGAGACCGATGGTGTAGTCGGTTGCGGTAATATCGTTATCGATGGTGCCGGGAATACCAATGGAAGGAATGCCGTGCTTGGTCATTGCGGTAGCGCCGCGGAAGGTTCCGTCACCGCCAATGCAGATGAGCGCATCAATGCCCTCTCTCTTGCAGGTTCCAACAGCACGCAGCTGTACTTCGGTCTCCTTGAATTCGGGCAAACGGCTGGAATACAGACGTGTGCCGCCTACAGTCATAGCACCGCGCATCATTTGGCGTGTCAAAGGAACGAGGTCTCCGTTCACAAGGCCTGCATAGCCGCCCATAATGCCAACGACCTCGATGCCCATTTCGGTTGCGCGATTGAAAACCGCTTTTACACAAGCGTTCATGCCGGGAGCATCGCCGCCCGAGGTCAAAACACCAATCTTTTTGAATGCCATAAGTGATCCTTTCTTTCCGCCAACGCGGAAAACTGATAACAGCTTTTCTAAAAATCAAAATTACCTATATTGTAATATATTATTCGTAAAAAATCAAGATGTTATGCGAAATTTTTAGCATAATTTGTTAATTTTTTGTCGGTTTTTGAAAGCATAGGAAACAAAATCAAAAATGAGGCGCCGTTCCTTTGTGACCGTTCTGTCATCTTTCCCTCAAAATTGGCGCAAACGCCTTGACAGAAAATGCAAAGTGGGGTATAATGAAAATAGAAAATTGTGCGCCCGTGCGCGGAAAGGAGTGCTTGCCGATGAATTGGAACAAGATCAGATCTGTGATAAAAGAAGCCGTTTTGAACATTGACCCCATTTTGTTCGGGTGTGCTACGCTTCTTTCCATCATCAGCATTGTGACTGTTTGGGGCGCGGTAGACAACTTTGGTATGTCAAAACTCCGCATGCAAGTGTTCATATTCGTCCTTGGCATCTTTGTAACCGTCGCCGTGGCGTTCTTTGATTTTCGCGTGATCGTAGATAAGCTTTGGCTTTATATGCTCATCGGTTCGGTGGCACTCTTGATCTTAACGCTCGTCCTCGGTAGTTCAGGTGAAAATATGGAGACCTCGAACAAAAGCTGGCTCAAAATTCCCGGCACGGGACTGATGATACAGCCCTCGGAGTTTGTCAAGTTCACCTTTATTTGCACCTTTTCGCGGCATCTGTTCAAGGTGCGCCGCGAGATCAACAAACCGCTCAACGTTCTTCTGCTTGCGGGACACGCCCTTTTGGTAGTTGGTCCCATTCTCGCCTCGGGCGACCTTGGCGTAGCCCTTGTTTATATTGCGATGATCGCCCTGATGCTCTTTTGCGCAGGACTCCACCCGCTCTACTTTGCGGGCGTGGCAGTCGTTGCCGTTCTGCTCTCCCCTTTTCTTTGGGAAATGCTTGCCGACTATCAGCGGCAGCGCATCATTGTTGGATTTAACCCCGAAGCCTACCCCGACTCGAAATACAGCTGGCAGCCCCTTTTGAGCAAGGATGCCATTGCCGCAGGCGGACTTGTTGGCAAGGGTGTGCTTGGCGGTGAGCACTACGAAATTCTTGCTGCTTCTCATACCGACTTTATTTTTGCTACCATATGCGAAAAATTCGGCTTTCTTGGCGGATTTTTGGTAGTCGTTGTGCTCATCGTTATGGTTGTCCGCATCTTTATGATCGCGCGTTTTGCCAGCCACTCCGACTACGGCGGACTCATTTGCGTTGGCATCGGCAGTGTGCTTGCCGTGCAAATTCTTTTAAACCTTGGTATGTGCCTCGGACTCTTGCCCGTTATCGGCATTACACTCCCCTTTCTCTCCTGTGGCGGCTCCTCAATGCTTGCCGTCTTTATGATGATGGGGCTCTTACATAACGTTTATAGCCATTCGCACGCCGTGCGCGATGCGCATAAGGTTGATACGTTTGATATTGACAGTTCACTATTGTGAGAACGCGGTTTTTTGTGGGGGAAACTTCTTGAAAGAAGTTTCCCCCACACCCCTTTCAAGAACTTTCGCACAAAAATTATCAAAACCAGTTTGTTAGTTTACGGATAGACAGTCGGCGCGTGTCGCAAGGACGCGCTTTGGCTGCCGCAAGCTCGTAGGGACCACCAACCCTACGAGCTAAGAAAGTTGACCCACAGAGGATTCTTTTCCAAAAACCGTTATCTGCTTTTAAGAAAGTTATCAGCATCCGTTGACAAATATCTGCACGTGTGATAAAATGAATTCATCAACAATTCACCGCAAAGGAGAAAGACTATGGGACTTTTTGGTGCAATAAAGGCGTTTTTTGCCTTGAGAAAAAATCTCGCAAAAGAGCTTGAAGCGATAAGGGAGAGAGAAATGCGCTACCCTATTATGACGACCGATGAACTTGCCGCACTTGACGACGAGGAATTGTTCGAAGCAGTCAACGTAAGAACAGAAAACAAAGTGGATAGCTTTGAAGAACTTGTCGAGGGCTTTAACGCGCTGAACGATTCTCAAAAGGTGTTTTATGCCTTGAATTGGTTGGAAATGGAAGTGAACAATGGCGGCTTGTGTCAATACTTTGTAAATTCGAGCCGTATCAGCGCACCATTTGTCAGTGAATACATGGAAATTGTAGGCGCGACTACTCATAAAAAATTGTTTGATGATTTTGTCAAGAAAAACAACATAAACCTCACAGAGCTTTCTTTTTTCAATATTGAAAAAATTGAGGAATTTGAAGAAAAAGCAGAATCCTATCCCTTTGATGATTACGACGAGGCATACTACGAAATGGAGCCGCTTGAAACCTATCTCAAAAAGTATATCCGTAAACACGTAGCGGATTTTTGAGTGTTTTTCTTACAGGAGGTTTTATGAAGAAAAAGATTACAGACTCCCCTGCGATTGTAAGGATCATTGCCTTTCTTTTTATCATTCCATTTCTTTCGGTTGCGTTCCTTTACACGCCGATCGATTTTGTTATATATCATCTTTCTGCTGTTCGCAAAGAGATGAAACGCATATACGGGAAGCGATTAAAATACCTTTGGCTCTTCACGCTCTCATACGGATATAGACTGCGCAAGCTGATTATCAAAAACAACTTGCCCTTGCAATTTTTCCCCAAAAGCGAAGACCCCGGTGATTACGGATACTTTTATTGCAACGAAACATTATTTTTGGCAGATGCCACCCCACATTTCGATTTTGAAAACAACAAATGGGATGTCATTCAATCGCTAGACGAGCTTGATTATCAGGTATATGTAGAAACGGAAAAAGAACTCTTTTTTCAATGTAAGGGAGTAGACGAGAGCATCAAGTGTGAAAGGGTTATCTTGCTCGTTGAAGAAGGAGAGCTTTATGCCGAAGAAAAAGAGTTGGCCGAAGCAGCAGATTTTATTTTACCCTACAACAAAAAGAATTTTGCCAACCGTATGCGCGATTTTATTGAAAATAATTAAATAATAAAAACGGGCGATTCGTGAATCGCCCCTACGGAGTATAATAAAATTCATTGTAGGGGCGACCGACGGTCGCCCGTTTTTGCATACGATAACCATTCGTTTTCGGGACGTCGAGGGCGCCGTCCCCTACCGATTGTTGTTTGTTGTGTTTGTTTTATTGATATTTGTGAATTTTGAATTTGCTAAAATCACGAAAAACAAAAGCTTAAAATTTTGGTAGGGGATGGCGCCCTCCCCATCCCGTGTGATGCCAAACAACTCTCTTAGCGACCAGGGTCTCGGTGGCCCCTGGGAGCTCGCGGTAGCAAAAGCAAGTCTTTATGACTTGCGCCGACTG
>JAZRKS010000043.1:0-8007 GCA_045646445.1 Eubacteriales bacterium
TGCCTTGCCGATGGGGCAGTGGATGATGTTGGTCTTGTCAAGACGGTACTCGATTCTACCTGCTTTTGCTTCGGTAACAGCCTTTGCAACGTCAGGAGTAACGGTGCCTGCCTTGGGTGAGGGCATAAGTCCCTTAGGACCGAGAACCTTACCCAGGCGACCGGTAACAGCCATCATATCGGGAGAAGCGATAACAACGTCGAACTCGAACCAGTTTTCCTTGGTGATCTTTTCAACGTATTCTGCGCCGCCTGCGTATTCTGCGCCTGCGTCGAGTGCCTTTTGAACGTTGTCGCCCTTAGCGAAAACGAGAACGCGAACCTGCTTACCGGTTCCGTTGGGGAGAACGATTGCGCCACGAACCTGTTGGTCTGCTTGACGGGAGTCAACGCCCAGACGAACGTGAACTTCAACGGTCTCATCAAATTTTGCCTTAGAAGTTTGGCAAACAAGCTCCATAGCCTCTGCTACTTCATATGCCTTTGCCTTTTCAATCAGCTTAGTGCTTTCAATATACTTTTTACCCATTTTTGCCATTGTTCAGTACCCCCTTAGTCCTCTACGGTAACGCCCATGGAGCGTGCGGTACCGGCGATCATGCTCATTGCTGCCTCGATGTTAGCTGCGTTCAGGTCAGGCATCTTGGTTTCAGCAATCTTCTTAACTTGCTCTTTGGTGAGCTTTGCAACCTTGGTCTTGTTGGGAGCTGCAGAACCAGACTCGATGCCTGCTGCCTTCTTAATGAGAACGGGAGCGGGAGGAGTCTTGGTGATAAAGGTGAAGGAACGGTCTGCGTAAACAGTGATAACAACGGGGATGATCAGGCCGATGTCATTCTTGGTTCTTTCGTTGAATTCCTTGGTGAAAACGGGAATAGCCACGCCGTACTGACCGAGAGCAGGACCTACGGGAGGCTGGGGAGTTGCTTTACCTGCAGGGAGCTGCAGTTTGATATAACCTAAAACTTTCTTTGCCATAATAAATTACCTCCAAATGTGGTTTGTTGCGGAAGAATGTAATAAAATAAAAATTTTCTTCCTCCCACGTGCAACGCCGCGCGTTGCCGAAAGCGTTTAGTTTGCCGCTACCTTAACCTCGCTCGATTCGAGCTCAACAGGCATATCACGGCTTCCGCGCTTAATAAGCACGGTAATGTTTTTGAGATCCTCGGAGATTGCTTGAACCACGCCGCTGTAGCCTTCAAACAGACCGCTGATGACTTCAACTGTGTCACCAACTGCGAAGGAAAGCTTAACTTGTTGTACTTGTTCAATGTCAAGTGCAGCAACTTCCTCGTCGGTCAGGGGAGTGGGGCGGGATCCGGGGCCTACAAATCCTGTCACGCCGGTAATGTTTCTTACTGCGTGCCAGCTTTCCTCGTTCATAATCATCTTGATATAAACGTAGCAGGAGAAGATCTTGTTCTCCACTTCCTTTTCAACGTCACCGTTTTTTTCAATGACGATTTCGGTAGGAATGCTGATATCAAAGATGAGGTGACCGAGGCCACGGTTTTCGATGATTTTTTCGAGACTTGCTTTTACTTTGTTTTCGTATCCGGAATAAGTGTGTGCCACGTACCATCTCGGACCTACGTTCATTTCATTGATGTCACTCATTGCAATTCTTAATTAGAACAGACCTGCGAGCTTTTTGATCAGTGCGATCAGACCCTCGTAAAGGCCAAGGTCGAGCAGACAGATTACCAATGCACATGCAGCCAGCATGCCGAGAACGATCAGAGAGCTCTTCTTTGTTTCTTTCCAAGAGAGCCAAGAAACCTTCTTGAACTCGCTCTTGTAAACGAGCAGGCTCTTCTTAATCTTTTCGGGGCACTTGATCAAAAGAACTGCAACGCCAACCACAACAATACCGCCCAAAACGATCCAAGGGATCACCTTAACGAGGTTGTTGTTGGTAACAGCTTCTGTAGCATGGTCATGTCCTTCGTGTTCATCTGCAAATGCAGGAAGCGCAAAGAGGGAAATCATCATCAGAACTACGCAGATGAGTGCGAGAGCTCTGTTCAACAGATTTTTCATATTCGTTATTTCCTTTCTTTCACCAATTACTTGGTCTCTTTGTGCATCGTGTGCTTGCGGCAGAACTTGCAGAATTTCTTAAGCTCCAGTCTGTCGGGGTCATTCTTTTTGTTCTTTTTGGTATCATAATTTCTTTGCTTGCACTCTGTGCATGCCAAAGTAATTCTGATTCTTGCCTCATTTTTAGCAGCCATTTAGCGGCACCTCCCATATAAAAATTTATTTGACGTCCACAGAGTGAACGTCTGTGTACCTCCCTCTGAAAAAGGTGAAGCAGTCAAACCCGTTTTGGGTGGCACGATGACTGCTCTGTTGCACGAAAAAATGCGCACAACAAAAAAGCCCTTAGGCAGAGGTACGGATATTATATCACAAACGTCCCCACTTGTCAAGGGCTTTTTCGCATTTTTTTGTATTTTTTTGAAAGTTTTTTGCTTTTTCCAACCTTATATATATACGCGTGCGCGAGGATGGCTTTTTGCTCATTTAGCAATACGGTTTTTGATGTCGGTTATCGCGTTATCTTCATCTTTGAGATTTGAGAAGAGAAAGATAAATGCAATCGCTAAGAGAAGGCCTAGTGCCAAAAAATCCTTGGCAAAAATCATGCTTATAGCGCCACTCAAAATTGCTAACAGGATAATTGGATTTGAATATGTATATCCTTTTACGGTCACCTTGCCGTTTTTTTCTTTAATTTTGACTTTTATCCAAATTTTTATTCTTTGCAGAGAGTGCTGTCTATTGCGTTCTCCTGATTCAAAATATCCGACAAAATCCTCGTCTGCTTGATATAGATGCAAGCCTCGTCTCGCAGAGGTATATTCTTTGAATATGTTCCACGGAGAATGCTCTTCGGTTTCCAGAAGATACAGGCAACGGTGCTTGATTTCTTCCGAACTCAATGCACTGTCAAAAGAGAAGAACCTCATACATTCGCCTCACTTTCAAGAGTATTATAGTACAGAATCGTTTTCTTGCTAAACGGTAAGGGGATATTATTGGGGTGAAATTACATCAACCCCATCAACCAAATCACGCCAAGAGCCGTCAGCGTGACGAGCGTATCAATGGTAACGCCGTAGAACATCGGGGCAAGTCCGGCTTTTTTGAAATCTGTGATGCTTGTTCCAAGACCGATAGCCGCCAAAGCCGATACCATCAAGAATTTGCTGGTTGTTTTCATCACGCCCGAAACCGATGCGGGGATCCAACCGATGCTGTTGATAATGGCAAGTGCCAAGAATCCGCAAATGAACCAAGGAATGATTTTGACGATGTTTACTTTTTTGCCCTCGCCGCCGACAGTTTGTAGCTCTTTTTGCTTCATACGTGTGCCAACAAAGGCGAAAACGAGGACGGTGGGAATGATCGCAATGGTACGGGTGAGCTTTACCATGGTGGCAAAATCGCCTGCGATCTCGGAGAACGCATAACCCGATGCCACCACGCTTGCGGTGTCGTTGACAGACGTTCCCGCCCAAATGCCGTAAGCGATATCACTCATTCCGAGCGCCTTACCCATCAAGGGGTAGAGCGCGATCATAACCATATCAAAAAGGAAAGTCGAGGACATTGCAAAGGCGATATCCTTGTCGTCGGCATCGATGACGGGGGCGATGGATGCGATTGCCGAGCCACCGCAAATGCCTGTTCCTGCGGAGATCAGGTTGCCAAGCTTCCAATTCAGTTTGAAGATCTTGCGCACAAAATAACCGCCGCCAAAGCACATAAGGAAGGTGAAGATCATTACAAAAAAGGTCATTTTGCCAACTTCCATAATCACGCCGACCGAGAGCGACGCGCCCAAAAGAATGATGGCGACCTTTAAAATCTTCTTCGATACAAATTTAAGAGCAGGCTTGATCCACGCGGGGTGGAAAAAGCTGTTGATGATGGTTCCCATAAACAGCGCGATAATGGATGCGCCAAGGAGCCCACCGGGGATGAGATGCTCGAGTAGCACCGAAAGCCCTGCAACACCTGCGCAAATGGCAACGCCAAGAGCAAACAGTGCGCGTTCCTTTGTTTTTGTATTCATAAAGACCTCCGAGGATGTGTTTTTCGAAAGGTATTATAGCATAGGATAGGGGAATTGTCAAGGCGTTTGCAGATAAATCAAGGCGTAGCCTTGTATATCTTCAAAAGTGAAGTTGCGGCAAGCCGCAGTGAAGTTATGCCTTGCGGCACAGTGAAGTTGCTCCTTCGGAGCAGTGAAGTTAAGTGTTCCGCATATCGTGCCGAAGGCACACTTCACGTACGAAGTGCGCTTCACTTGCAAAGCATACTTCACGTTCCGCAAGCGGAACACTTAGCAGAAAAAAGGTCAAAAATCGAGGTAAAAGAGAACAAAAGGTCAACCCGATATCGTATATTCCCACGTTTCAATTTTCTCGTCTTTGTACATCGCTTTGAATCTTATTGTCAGCGCGTGCACAGTATCATCGGGAATTAAAGCTTGGTAGTTATTGCCGTGAGGAAAGGGTTGTCCCATAATTTTCGTTTTTATTGTAAAGATGCTATGGTCTTGGTCTACTTTATGGTTTAATATCTTAAATAGCTGATTGTCTATTTGGATATTATAATGTTTTTTAATCTTTTCTAATCTTTTGTCTTTCATATTCAGCCTTTTCTTTTTTCTTAATTATCTTAATTACATCATACTTTCGCAAATAAATCAAGGCGTAGCCTTGTATATCATCAGCAACTTGTTGCGGTATATCATCAATGCGGAGCATTGTATATCATCAAGCCGCAGGCAGATACACGCTGGCGCGTCATGAGATACAGCCCCGCAGGGGCTGATGATATACACCGCACTTCGCGCGGCGATGATATACCAAGCCTACGGGAACCCCCAAAGCTCGTCAAGCTCGCTTCGGGGAACTCCTACTGCGGCTTGGATAAACAAAAAACGAACTTTTGTCTACCAAAAGTTCGTTTTTTGTTGGTGGGGGATGGTGGATTCGGACCACCGAAGTCGATGACAACAGATTTACAGTCTGCCCCCTTTGGCCGCACGGGAAATCCCCCATATTGTGGGTCACATTGTGTGACCCTTGGAGCTGGTGATCGGAGTCGAACCAACAACCTGCTGATTACAAATCAGCTGCTCTGCCATTGAGCCACACCAGCGAATTGTTCGTTTGCGAACGGTATTCGCTATCGCAACGGGAATATTATATCACAAGAGTTTTGGTTTGTCAACCCCTTTTTGAAAAATATTTTTGATTTTTCTGTTTTTCTTTCTTTTTTGTGCTTTCTATTGACACATCTTGCCGTATATGATAGAATAAGAACGAAAAGGTGGTGACAATATGCCGTATGAAAATTGTAATTTCAGAGAATTTTTTTCCTCACTTTTGCAAAATGTAGATATCGATGTGTTGGGATGCTCGCCGTTTGTTCCCATTGCATCTGAAAAATTATACGATCGAGAAAATGCGCGTTCTCTTTACAGCGAGAATCCAACTGCATTTTTGGAGAACTATCAAGTAGCGGTATCCTACTGTTTACAAAACGCAAAAGGGGATAACGGTTCTGCCATCGTTTCCGAAGCGCTTGTGTTGTTGAGGTTAGTTGATATCAATGTTTCTTTCAAGCTTGACTCCAAAAGCTTGGCTGATTTGTTGATCGTTTTATCGGGCAAATTGCAAGCGTTGGAAACAACGTATAAAAATCAAAAATACAGTGCGTTTATGTGCGGTTCCTTTGTTGCCACGCAAATAACCCTTACGGTGCTTGCTATATTGGAGCGTAAAGATTCCGAAGCAGAGGCAAGGGAGTCGAAAGATTTCATTCTTGATGCAATCCTTCAAATTCCCATAACAAACGTTACCCTTGCACAATGGAATTGTTTTGTTTTGAAGCATTATAAAAGGCGTGTTGACAAAAAGGTATCCCAAGTTAACAAGGCATTGCTTTTGTATGATAGTCTGGTTGGCTTAGGCTTGGCAAACCTACTTGTGCGTAGTACGGAAGAAAAAGTTGCCCAAAAATGTAAAGTGTTTGATGATGTCGGACTGCATCATGGTACGCAAAAAATCCTTGAATATTATTCCTGTAAAACAGGAAACGAAAAAAAGCGTTTTTTATCCTGCGGTATAGGGGACATTATAGAATATACCGATATGCTGAATGCCTTGAATCGCTTTTTGATGGATTGTTGATATTCTATTTTCATCCATCTATTGACATTCTTTGCCAAATTATGCTATAATACATACAGAAATTCCCCAAGGAAAGGATTTTTGCCGTGGAAGAAAAGAATCAGCAAGATTTTGAAATAAACACAGAGGGCGCAGAACAATATCCTGCACCCACCAAACGCACATCCGCAGGGCTTGTCCTCAAGCCGTGGCAGCTTGCCGTAGCCGCCGCATTGATTGTGGCATTGGTTGCAGGCGGCGTTGTGCTGGGGCTTGTGCTTGGCAACAAAAATGGCGGTAACGCTGACGATTCTCCCGTCGATTACGAATGGGAATTGCCCGAGGGCGTGCAAACCAACCCCGATCAAATCATTTTGCCCGGCTATGTGGAATTGACCTTCCCGGCAGGCAAGCAGGTTATTGAGATCGTCCTGCCCAATCCTGCAACCAATCCTTGCTATTTCCGTTATACGCTTATGCTTGAGGATACGGGCGAGGTTTTGTATCAGTCGCGCCTGATCGCTCCCGGCAAAGCCGTGTTGGAGATCAAGCTTTCCCGTCCGCTCGAAAAAGGGGATTACGCCTTGCTCATTGGCATTGACTCCTTCTCCCTTACCGACGGTACCACTCCAATGAACGGCGGCGAGCAAAAGGTTTTGCTCAAGGTAAGATAATAAAAAAGACCTTTGCACGGTGGTGCAAGGGTCTTTTTGTTTTTGTCATTGTTTTATCTTCCAAAACGCCATCCAAGGTTGGTAGCCGTTTTGGCGAGCGTACTTGCGAATAAAGGGGCGCTCCAAAAGACGCTTGAAACGGAAGAAGAGATTGGTCTTATCTTTGATTGGCGGCACGATGATGGCGCACAGGCCAATGTGCTTGCCCGCAAAGCAATCGGTCAGTATTTGGTCGCCAAGCATGGCGGTTTCTGCGTGTGAGGCACCCAGCTCCTTCATAGCGCGCTCTAACGTCTTGCGCGAGGGCTTGCCGCTGTCGGGGTAGGCAATCAGCCCCAATGGCTTGTTAAAGCGTTCTACACGCGGTGCGTGATTGTTGGAAACGAGAGCGGCTTTGATGCCGTGCTTTTCAAGCTCGGCAAACCAAGCAAGAACGCGTTCGTTGGGGTCGGGCTCCTCGTAAGGGGCGAGGGTGTTGTCAATGTCAATCAGGAGCGCGCGCACGCCAATCGATTGCAAAAATGCGGGT
The DNA here is from genome assembly GCA_045646445.1 of Eubacteriales bacterium. Taxonomy (GTDB): domain Bacteria; phylum Bacillota; class Clostridia; order Oscillospirales; family CAG-272; genus UMGS1865. The sequence continues at coordinate 7,394 of JAZRKS010000043.1, forward strand.
GTCACTTTATCAAAGGTGGCAAACATATAGTCGGGGGTGAGAAAATCTTTCATTGTGCGCTCCTTTCTTTTTACTTTTATCAGTATAACATATTCGGGGGCAAAATACAAGCCCCAAAAAAGGTAGCTGTTGCAGGAGGGTGAAGCCCGCAACAGCTTTTTTCTATAAGGTTCGCAGCGCTTTCCAATAACAGCTTCCGTCACTGCGCTTTACAAAAACGGCAGTGTAGGGAGTGGAGGTCTCGCCGTTGGCTGTCAGGGTGAACTGCATGCGATAGGTGTGTTCGGTTTCATAAAGCTCGAGAACCTCTACCTCGGCAGCACATTCTCTTGCTTGCATGGGGGAGGTATAGTAGCCCGCGCGGGAAAGATAGGAGAACGCATCCCCGTTTTTGTGGCTGACAGAAGTGCCGCCAAAAAAGCGGAAAACAACGTTTTCAAAATCTGCCTTGGAAATCAGCGTAGATGCCGAAAGATAGGGGTAAGCGGCTGCTACCTTGTCAAGAGCCTCGCGGTTGCCCGTATAGCGGCTGTAATCGTCGCGCAGCATATCGTTCAGTATTTCATCGCGGTAAAGACGAACGGCCTCACCGGTTCCCGAAAAGGGCGAGAGAT
>JAZRKS010000044.1:0-5002 GCA_045646445.1 Eubacteriales bacterium
TTGGATTTGTCAATATGCGCTACGTGATTGTGGTCAAAAGTAATTGCTCCGAATTTACATACATCTTCACAGCGGTTAGCCAAGCAACCGCGGCAAGCGTTGGTTACTTCATATCCGCCAACGGGGCATTCGTCGCAAGCGATGTCAATGACTTCGATGACGTTAGGATTGTTTTTGTCGCCGCCCATAGCAATTTTGACGCGTTCGCCAAGAATGGCTCTCTCTTTATAAACGCAGCAACGCATAGTAGGTTGTTTTCCGGGAGCGAGCTTTTGGGGAATGTCCATAACGTTTTCCAAAAGCTTATCCTCCCACGCAAGGCGTGCAACCTCGCGCAGAACCTTATACTTCAAGTGCTGTACCTTTGTATCAAATTTACGCATTTCTTATCTCCTTAAAAGTAACTGACCTTAATTCTTTTACCCATCTTTTTGAGACAAGCGGAAAGCTCCGAAACGAGATTCATCTTGATGTTGAAGTTGATGGGCAGGTCAGGGTTTTGGTGGGCGGGGTTGATCGCTTTACCAACGTAAAAGTTGATGTCGGTTGCTTCTTCAAAGAGCAGTCGGCTAATGAGCGATGCGCCGTCTTTTTTAAAGTTCCATTCCTCGTATTTCGAGTTTTCACCAAGATAATCCTTGGCGTATTCAATGACGCGGTTCATCGTAATAACGCCCTCGGTAACGAGGTCAACGCCGTCGATGTGAGCAATGGGGGGGATGTCACTGCGCTCAAAGCTCAAGCTGGCGCGCACGGGCTTGCCAAGATATTTTGCCGCAATAGAGCAGGTGGTGCCGCCGCAGATGATGTGCTTGCCTTCTTTGGAGAAGAAAAGCGACATCATACGGTTGGCATCGTCACGGTTGGAGGGGGGACCGAAGAGAATGTTCATCGGTTCTCTCTTTCTGATTTTTACAACGCAGGCGGTGGTGTCGTCTCCCGGTTTGTGAGCGTAGAGATTGTCGCACTCGTCGACCAGCATTGTAGAAAGGTTCTTGGCGGTGTAGCCGCCTGCAACCAAGGCTTGCATGTATCCTGCAATGTCCTCGCGCTTCCAACCAAAATTGTATTTGCCACCCATGCCGGCGTGAGGGCAACCGTCGCTCATTGCAATGAACACGTCGTCCTCTTGCAGCCTAAGGGTGGATTTGTATATTTTCTTGCCGCCGATATGCATCTCGGTTTTGGGATAATCGTAGATCTCAAAATTGCGAATGACGATGACCTGCGGATTATCGTACTGAATGATCTCGGCGACTTCATTATTCAAAAGATGAATAATGGTAAACGTGGAATACGCCACGCCGCGCACCGAACAAACGGGGAGAGCACCCGCAATGGTGGAGACACACTCCTCAATGGGGAGTCCTGCCGCCATCATGGTGGAAATGATCTTGGAGGTAAGCGTCGAAAGGATGCTCGCCTTAACGCCCGAACCGAGACCGTCCGCCAAAACGATGACCGTGGAATTTTCATTTTCTTCCACAACGTCCACGTGGTCACCGCAAAGCTCTTCACCTACGTGGTTGATGCTTTTATATCCGATATCTGCACACAAATCATTCATCGCCAATAGACTCCTTCAGTTTTGTAAGTGCGATTTTGGTTTCAGCAGCGGTTTCGCCAAGCAGAGATGCGATTTCTTGCACAATTCTCATTTGTTTTTCAACAACGGTGTCGGCAACCTCAACGGTTTGCTTGTTGATGCGCGCCTTCTTTTCGCGGTCAAATTCTTCGTCGGTGATGTCGCGCATAATGCCGATGAGCATACGCGAATCGGGATCGTAAACCACCGTTTGCTTTACGTACTTTTTATACTCGGCAAGGTAGGTGCGTTGATCGCGCACGGTTCTGCCGCTGTTGCGAACTTGAATGAATACAGAGGGGTCGAGAATACGGATAACGGGCTCACCGAGGACGTCGGACGCTGCACGGATGTTCATGATCTTGCGTGCCGCATTGTTGATTTGCTGAACCTCGAGACTTTCGTTGAGCACGATAAGACCGTCGGGAGTGTTGTTTACAATGGTATCAGAGAAGCTTTCTGCTTTATCCTTGAGGTAGGGCAGACACATCGAGATCTCTGCCTTGCCTTGAATGATCGCAATTGCCTTTTCACGGCAGGAGTTGTAGCCGCAGGAGCCGCAGTTGAGCTCGTCCGCGGGGCGGAATTTGCCCATTTGACGGAGAACCGACATAATCTCGCTCTCGCTGGGCGGAGCAAGCTTGCGCTCGATCATAGAGAAGTTCTTTTTGAGGTTTTCATGTGCAGGTTGCTCTATGGTAAAATCGCGCTCGCCAGCATATTGTGCAATGGTGATGTAATCCTTAACGGGGTCGGTCATGTGATATTTTTCCATAACGGGTCCGCCAACACAGCTGCCAACGCAAGCCGACATTTCAATAAAGCATTTGTGAACGCCGCCGTTTTCAATGTTCTTAAGTGCCGCAATGCAGTTTTCAACACCGTCAAGAGCGAGGTAAGTGTAACCGGGGGCATTTTGCGCCATGGTTTTGAGCACGCCGCCCGTAGTGGGGAAGAAGCGTGCGCGGCTCTCGGGAGTGTTGTCCATTTCCGGCTCCAACTCGATGCCTTCTGCTTTGAGCCAGTTGGTCAATTCCTCAAAGGTGAGAACGGCATCCACAATACCCTCGTAGTATTCGGCTTCATCCTTTTTGGCAACGCAGGGGCCGATGAATACGGTTTTTGCGTTGGGGATTCTCTTTTTAATATCATCGCAATGCGCTTGCATAGGCGACATAACGTCGGCAAGATATTGCAACAGAGAGGGGAACTGCTTTTGAATGAGCAGATTGATGGAGTGACAGCAAGAGGAGATGAGGACGTCTCTGTCTTCCTCGCGCAGCATACGCTCATATTCGTTTTTTACAATGGTTGCACCGATAGCGGTTTCTTCCACGTCAAAAAAGCCGAGTTTTTTGAGTGCCTTGCGCATCGACTCGATGCCTACGCCCTTGTAGTTTGCAATAAACGAAGGTGCCAAGCTGACAACAACGGGGTCGCCGCTCTGGAGCAATACGCGTGCCTTTTCGGTGCCGTCAACAATTTCTTTTGCATTTTGGGGGCAAACAACAAAGCAGTGCCCGCAAAGAATGCACTCGTTGCCAATGATGTGTGCCTGGTTGCCCGAAAAGCGAATGGCCTTAACAGGGCAGTGGCGAATGCACTTATAGCAGTTTTTGCAGTTTGATTTTTTGAGTGTCAAGCAGTTTGCCATTTCTGTTACTTCCTTTCGTTTTCGATTACGTCAAGTATGTTTTTCTTGAAAAATTCTCTAAAGTTTTGGGGAGTAATACCTACGTGAACGTCATCATTGATTTGTACCGTAACGCCGACGCGGTTGCACTTGCCGATGCAAAAGCTACCGGAAAGTACAACCTCATCCTCGATGTGATATTCTTCAATAGAGCGTTCAAACAATTCTACAATCTCAGGGGAGCCCTTGAGGTGGCAGGAAGAACCTACACAAATTTGAACGAATAGCATAGTTTACACCTTTGCCAAAACTTCGTTTGCGAAGAACTCGCCAACGGTTTCGGGAGTTACGGAGTGGAAGGTGTCGTTAACGGTTACGCAAACGCCCAGTTGGCATTTGCCCATGCAAAAGGTGCCACCAAGCTCTACTTTATCGGTAAGATTGTTTTCGGAAATCAAATATTGAAGCTGCTCTACTACTTGGCGAGAGCCCTTAATGTGGCAGGAGCTACCGATGCAAACTGTAATTTTAAGCATTTTATTTTACCTCACAATATTTCTATAAATTAGGGGTATTGGCGGGAGTGACCTCCCGCCATACGAATATAACGATCAATTATTGGTAATCGACAACGCCGACCCAGCTCATCAGGAACTCGCGCTCCTTTTCGTTGCCCTTAACCGATTGAGAAGCGGCTACAATAGGCATCCATTTTTGAACGTACTGCTTTGCGGTGTCGCTCTTTTTGCAGAAGGTGGAAAGGTACATTTCCGCACCTTCGATGTCACCGCTGAGCCAGAAGAGCAGGTAGGTGCGTGCTACGTCAGCCGATGCGTTGCCTTGCGTTGCGTGCGACCAGTCGAGAATGTAGGGCGTGCCGTCCTCTGCAACAATGATATTAGAGGGATTAAAGTCACCGTGGCAAACCTTGTTGTGCTTGGGCATGCTCTCAAGACGGGTGTGCAGATCGTAACGGGTGGTGGCATCAAGATCGGTTTGAGAGATCTTTCTGTTCATTTTGTCCTTGAGCTTGTTGAGCAGAGGACAGGTCTTGGAGTGAACTGTGATTTGAAGATCTACAAGCAGGTTGATGTATTCTTCTTTTCTTTCCTCGTCTTCTGCCATGAGTTGCGCCAAGGTCTTTCCTTTGATGAATTCGGAGACGATTGCCCACTTGCCGTCAACCATGGTGACCTCAAGGACCTTCGGGATATTGAGGCCGGTCTCTTCGATTCTTGCTTGGTTGAGGGCTTCGTTGAGTACGTCTGCCTTGGAGTATTCCTTGTTGAATACCTTAATACATCTGTCGCCATCACGGTAGATGGTCTTGTTATTTCTTACTGCAATTACTCTGTCAAGATTCATAGTTATGTCCTCCTTAAATTAGGCTTTCTTACCCTTGCGGTAGGGAGCTTTGATGGCGTCGGGAGTTGCATCGTCGAGGTTCTTTGGGGGCATCTTTTCCTAAACAAAGTGCTTGCCGTAGTAAGCGTTGAGGTACATTTGCTTGATCTCGCTCATCAGGGGGTAACGGGGGTTCGCACCGGTGCATTGGTCATCAAATGCTTGCTCAACCATATCGTCAAGGCGAGCGAGGAAGTCTGCTTCATCAACACCGTATTCCGCAATGGTTGCCTTAATACCAACGCGCGCCTTGAGGTCGTTGATGGCTTTGATGAGGTTTTCGAGCTTTTCTTCGTCGGTGTTACCGCCAAGACCGAGTGCGTCCGCAATCTCAGCATAGCGAGCAAGGGTGTGAGGATGGTCGTATTGAGAGAAGGTAC
>JAZRKS010000045.1:0-4351 GCA_045646445.1 Eubacteriales bacterium
GGCTACCAAGGTGGCACGCGGCATGATCACACGCTACGGTATGAGCGACCGTCTCGGCACGGTTCTTTACGGTTCGGGTCACTCCGAGGTCTTCCTTGGCAGAGACTACGGCACGGGTAAGGAATACTCCGAGCAAACTGCCGCTGCTATCGACGAAGAGATCCAACGCATCATTAAGCAATGCTACGCAGATGCGAAGATAATTCTCGCTGAGCACATCGACAAGCTCCACTTTGTTGCAGAGTATCTGCTCGGTCACGAAACCATGGACGGCGATCAATTTGCTGCCGCTATGCAAGATGGCGCAACCGTAGAGCAGCTCGAGGCGATTGCCGCAGAGAAGGCAGAAAAGAGCCGTCGCGACAACGAAGAGCGTGCAAAGCGTCAAGCGGAAGAAGAAGCAAAGAAAGCCGCTGAGCAAAAGCAAGACGAGCAAAACGACGCTCAAGAAAAAAAGGATGATGAAGATGACAACAACCAAGACGATAACGGTTGGGGGAATTTCATTCATCACAGATAATCAATAGGGCTGCCTCACTTCGCGCAGAACAAAAGCCACGTGTATAAGGCAACCATAGATAAACTAAATTCAATAGTAAAATCTATTTGAGGTTGAAAACCACCGATATTTTCGGTGGTTTTCTCCATTTTCTATGTGGCTTTTTAGTCGCGCTCGACCTCTCTGCCGTACCTTTGTACGGCGACGATAGGTCGATCACGCCTTCTGCATCGAATTGCAACAGCCCCAATTTTTCAAAAAAAGCGCACCCGCTGTAGCGAGTGCGCTTTTCTTATATGGGGAAGATTAGTCTTCCTTCTTCTTTTTTGCGGAGAGCTTGTTGAGGAGCACGGTTACCAGAATGATGGCGCCCATTACTACCATAATACCAATCATACCCTTTGCAAGGTATGCCAAGCTGGTTACAAAATTCATAGGTTCAAACATTTTGTGTCCCTCCTTATTACATAAAGAAGTTCAAAATCAGGCCGCCCGCAATAACGGATGCGATCTGACCGGAAACGTTAACACCGATGGAGTGCATGAGAAGGAAGTTCTGGGGATCTTCCTGCAGACCCATCTTGTGAACGATACGACCGGACATGGGGAATGCCGAAATACCTGCCGCACCAATCATGGGGTTGATCTTCTTCTTGGAGAAGATGTTGATTGCCTTTGCAAACAGAACACCGCCTGCAGTGTCGAAGATGAATGCGAACAGACCAAGACCAAGGATGAGCAGAGTTTGCCAGTTGAGGAACTTTTCTGCGGTCATCTGGGATGCGATGGAGATACCAAGGAAAATGGTGATGAGGTTTGCAAGTACCTTTTGAGCGGTTTCGGAAAGAGAATCCAGAACGCCGCACTCGCGAATGAGGTTACCGAACATCAGGAAACCAACAAGGGATACTGCAGAGGGAGCAACCAAACCTGCAATCAGAGTGATTACGATGGGGAAGAGGATACGTGTCAGCTTGGTAACTTCCTTTGCCTCGTAAGGCATACGGATTTGACGTTCCTTCTTGGTGGTGAGCATTTTAATGATGGGGGGCTGAATAATGGGAACGAGCGCCATATAGGAGTAAGCCGCTACCATAATTGCACCTGTATAGTGGGAGCCCAGCTTTTGAGAAACCGAGATTGCCGTGGGGCCGTCAGCCGCACCGATGATCGCGATAGATGCCGCATCCTTGATGTCAAAGAACATCGAAGCGAGGCAGAGGGTAAAGAAGATACCGAACTGTGCCGCTGCACCAAAAATCATAAGCTTGGGATTGGAGAGCAGAGGACCAAAGTCGATCATAGCACCAATACCGATGAAGAGGAGCAGGGGGAAGAGCTCGTTTGCAATACCTGCGTTGTAAAGGGTGGTGATTGCGCCGTGCTCGGTGATGGCATCGGCAAAGGGAATGTTGACGAGAATTGCACCAAAGCCCATAGGCAACAGGAGCGTGGGTTCCATTTCTTTTTTGATGGCAAGATAGATCAGTGTGCCGCCAATGAGCCACATAACGATCATTTTCCAGCCCTCACCTTGGAAAAGGTGTGCGATGTTTTCCCAAAGGAATGACAAGAAATCCATAGAGTAGTTCCTTTCTTTCATAAAATGATAAAATTACCCAATCATTATACCGCAAACGCACCCCAAAAGTCTATAGATATTTTGTTAAAAAAATGCTTAAAAAATGAATAAATTGTAAATGTGTGTTATTTTTTAATCAGAGATGCAAATATATTATAAATAGGTAAGTTTTTTTAAAAAAAACGACAAAATCAACTTGAAAAGAACTTTTGTTTATGTTATAATATAAAATGAGGGTATATGGCCCACAATGCTTTGAAAGGAGAAAGAAGCGTTGCTCAATCTCATCAAATCCAAGCTTTCCGAATCATTCACTTCTATCATTCCCATAGCGCTTATCGTTGCCGCATTGGCAGTTACGCTGACGCCAATGGAGCCGGGAATTTTCCTGCTCTTTATCTTCGGCGTTGTATTTCTTATTTTCGGTCTCTCACTCTTTACTATGGGTGCAGAGATGTCAATGCAAACGATTGGTTCTAAAATCGGTTCTTATCTTGCAAAATCAAATAAGATTTGGCTCATCGCACTTGTCAGCTTTCTCATTGGTGTATTCGTAACCATTTCCGAGCCCGATTTGCAAATTCTTGCAAATCAGGTTGCCGAGCTTTCGGGCAATGCCGATATGATGCTAATTCTAACGCTTACCATTTCTGTTGGTGTTGGCATCTTCCTCATCATCGGTATGCTGCGCGTTATGTTTAAGGTCAGTCTCTCGCTGTTGCTCATCATTTTTTACATCATTACCTTTGGCCTTTGCGTATTCTTCGTTTCTCCCGATTTTTGGGCGCTGGCGTTCGACTCGGGCGGAGTTACCACGGGCCCCATGACCGTTCCCTTTATTATGGCAATCGGTGCAGGTGTTTCGAGTATGCGCTCGGGCGAGGAAGGGCACGACGATGCCTTCGGTCTTGTTTCCCTTTGTAGTGTAGGACCCATCCTTTCTGTTATGGTTCTCGGCATCTGTTTCTCCATTGGGGGCGGCAGCTATGAGGGCTCTCCCATCGAGCAGATTATCGATACCCAAGACCTCACCGCTCGCTACCTGCACGGCTTTGCCGACCACGCAAAAGACATTGCAGTAGCACTTTTGCCCATTATCGTTTTTGCGCTTTTGTTCCAACTCATCACGCGCGCATTTACGGCAAGAAAGCTGTTGCGTGTAGGCATTGGTATTGTATATACCTTTGTAGGACTTGTTATCTTCCTCACGGGTGCCAACGAGGGCTTTTTACCTGTTGGTCAAGAGCTTGGCCGCGCGCTTGCCTCTCTTGGTGGCGCTTGGAAGTGGGTTCTTTTGCCCATTGGTATGCTCCTTGGTTACTTTATCGTTAACGCCGAGCCTGCCGTTTACGTGCTCAACAAGCAAGTAGAACAGATTACCGCAGGTGCGATCTCCGCATCTACCATGCGTCTCGCCCTTTCCATCGGTGTATCGGCGGCATTGGGACTTTCGATGCTCCGTGTGCTGACAGGAATTAGCATCCTTTGGATTCTCGTTCCCGGATACATCATCGCGCTGGGACTTACGTTCTTTGTTCCCAAGTTCTTCGTTGGTATCGCATTCGACTCCGGTGGAGTTGCAAGCGGTGCTATGATGAGCGCATTCGTTCTGCCTTTGGCAACGGGTGCTTGCCTCGCCCTTGGGGAGAGTGTTATGACACAGGCATTCGGATGCGTGGCATTTGTTGCACTCACGCCTATTATTTCCATTCAAGTCTGCGGCTTGATTTATAACTACAAATCCCGTCAGGCAGTCAGCCGTTTCATTTCCGAGCAGGAATACTTCATTGATTATACCACAGAGAATACGGAGGTGAGATCGTAATGGCAAAGCGTACAACACCCGAAAAGCGCGTTAAGCTTTTGGTGTGCATCATCAAAAAGGGAGACGAAATCGCCTTGACCGAGGCCTGCAACGAGCAGTGCGTAGCCCTCAGCTTCTCCGGCTTGGGATACGGCACGGCAAAGTCGCACTATATGAGTTACCTTGGCTTGGATGAAATAGAGAAGAGAATCGTCTACTCGCTCATCCCGAACTACTGTGAGGCACGCGTCTTGCGCGCCATTAACAAAAAGCTCAAGCTTTACCTCATGGGCAACGGAATTGCCTTTACCATTCCGCTCTCGGGCATTTCCAACCTTATCAGCAATGCGGTGCTTTCCACCCCCGTTCGCGAGGATGCCGAAGCACAAAAAAATACCAAAGAAAGAGGGAAACGAAAAATGCACGAACTCATCGTTGCCGTAGTCAATCAAAAATTCACCGATGC
>JAZRKS010000046.1:0-2656 GCA_045646445.1 Eubacteriales bacterium
AAGGAAAAAGGCATTTGGACCTTTGCCGCCGAGGCAGGTGGCGAGAGCGTTTATGCCACCAACCTCAAGGGCGGTTGCGCAATCGTGCTTGGCAGTGAGGGCAACGGCGTTTCGCAGATCGTGCAAAAGACCTGCGATGCCATCGTTTCCATCCCCATGTACGGTCAGGTAAACTCCTTTAACGTATCTACCGCGGCGGCAATTCTCTTGGCCGAGGCCGCACGTCAGCATCATTCCTGACATCCTGTTTTTCTAACCTTATCGGAAAGGAGCCATTATGAATCAACACCAAAATTCGGAATTGACAAAGGCAAAAGCCGCAAAGTCAGCCGAACAAAAAAAGACGACTCCCCCGACGTCGCAAGCAAAACCGAATACATCAAAAGCAAAAACAATGGGAACCTCTCTCCCCTCCTCCAGAAGTGTGGCAATAGGTGCCGCAGTTAAGCCCTCTGCCCCCAAAAAGGCAATGCCGCGCAAAAACGTGCGCCCTTTGCAGACCATTGGACAGACACAACGCTCCTATGACGACGCCTTAGATGAGGCACTTGACGACGCTTTTGATGAATTTATAGAATCGGAACCCGCGCAAACCGAGGAAATTCCGGTTGACGCGCCTGAGGTTCTGCAACCCAAAAAGAAGCCCACCAACCTTTTGCAACGCATGCAAATGCGCCGCGAAGCATTGGCTGAAAAGAAAATGAGTGCAATGGAAATCATTCGCCGCCGTAGCGGATTTTCGGATGATGATATTGAAATGATTTTTGAGCTTGGCTATGAAAACGAGCTTGGCCGTTTGGTTGGATACGATAACCTCAAAAAGCTGAAATACGATCATTTGCACCGCATGTCGCGTGAGAGCAACAAGCGTTACCGCACGGCATTCGGCTATTGCGGTGAAGATTCGGTCACTCCCCAAAATAAGGCACGCACAATGGCAAAATATATGTACGACCGCCGTTTTTTGATCATTCGTACTGTCCTGACCGCTCTCGCCTTGCTTTTGGTGCTACTGTTAGACTATCCCGTAATCATTGGCGGCGCTTTCCAATCCTTTGGCGCATCCTCGCCGCTCCTCTATCCCATACTGTCCGCCTTTTTGATGGTAGCGGCCACGGGACTTTCGTACAGACAGTTTAACGCGGGTATTCGCAGCTATTTCAAGCTCATTCCCACACCTTACTCAACTGTTTCCGTCATCGTTCCCTTTGTTCTGCTCTACGATTTGGTGGCTATGATTGCGCAGATTCCTATGCTGCACCTCAACTGTGTTGCGATAGGTACCACGCTCTTGCTTTCGGTATGTGACATCTTCCGCTTGACCAGCGAGATGCGCGTATTCCGCATTGTAACAGCCAACACCCCAAAAGCCGTGCTGGAGCCCACCGAGCCACGCAAAAAGAAGCTTAAGCAAGGTAAAAAGCTGATTAAAATTATCAACGATGACCTTGGTGAAGGCTTTTACCACGTTCACGATGCATCTCTCACCGTTGGCTTCTTCCGTCGCTTTAACGAGCTGGAAGCCGCGTACAAGCCCTTCCGCCTCCTGCTCTCGCTCCCCATCGCTTTGGGATTTTTGGCAGGCTTTGCGGTTGCCATTGCAAACGGACTTGCCGATGCATTGAACACCTTTGTTGCCGTTAGTGTGCTTGGCTTGCCGAGCGCCGCTTGCTTTGGCTTCTTCTTCCCCCTCTCCCACGCAAACAATTTGCTCACACACGAGAATTGCGCCCTGCTTGGTGAAGAGGCAGTTGAAGAATACAACGAATCCAAAACCGTTATTTTTAACGATTATCGCCTTTGCCGCGCTGTGAACTGCTCCGAGGTATCGGTACGCGAAAAGAACGACGATTTGCGCCGTGATTTGAAGCTGGCGGGCATCCTCTTTCGCAAAATTGGCGGAAGCCTTGAGGAAATCGGCAAGGCAACTGCCACCAAAACACCTGACCCGAGCGTTGCCCTTGTGCGCATTGCCGACACGGGTGTGGAAGCGGTAATTGACACGCAATACCACGTAATTGCAGGTGACGCGAACTTTATGAAAAAGAGCGGCATTCGCATTCCGCGTGAGACTGCCGACCGCACACTTCGTCGCTCTGCAAACGTAGGACTTTTGTATTTTGCCGTTGACGGCGTACTGAAGCTGACCTATGACATTGAGTACGCGCTTGATCCTCGCTTTGAGGTGATTGCCGAGCGTTTGGCTGACCCCGACACGTCGGTGGCGATCCAATCCTACAATCCCAACCTCACCGAGGAATTTTTGGGACAGATCCGCTATGCAGATGCCGTTCCCGTTCGCGTGATCAAGCCCGGAAAGTATGAGGCGGAAACGCTGCTCGATATTTCGGATACGGGTGCCGTATCTCTTGGTGGAGAAGGTCACATCGTCAATCCGCTTTACGCTGCAAAAAAGATTTATAAGGCAAAGCATATCGGCTTTATGATGCAGCTTGCCGCCGCTGCAATTGCATTTATCGGGGTACCGGCTATCATCTTCGCCTCCCAACAGGCTCTTTTGACCCCTGCCCTCTTTGGGTTGTATTACTTGGGTTGGACGGTAGCATCGGCCGTTGCTTCTTTTATACTTGTCAACAAGCGCACTCTTCATCTGACACGTGAAAAATAAAACCACGCAAAGAAAAGGAACATTATG
>JAZRKS010000047.1:0-3281 GCA_045646445.1 Eubacteriales bacterium
CGCGCCGTCCGTCTATCCGTTTGTAACGAATTCATTTTATATATTTTTGTCAGCAAGTTTTTGGGAAGGGGCGTGGGGAAACCCTTTTCTCAAAAAGGGTTTCCCCACAAAAAAGGAGTCAACTATGATGCGTATTATAACAGGAAAAGCCAGAGGCACGAAATTGCAAACGCTTGCGGGCGAGGCAACGAGACCGACGGCAGAGAGGACGAAAGAAGCGGTCTTCTCAATCATCAATTTTGATATTTTGGGCGCGAGAGTGCTCGATTTGTTTGCGGGCTCGGGGCAGCTCGGTCTTGAGGCATTGAGCCGCGGAGCAAAGTACGCGGTGTTCAATGATTCGTCAAGAGAAGCCGCAGCCATCATTCGCGCGAACGCGGAAAAAACGCATTTTTTGGATGTGTGTGAAATACTCTCGACCGATTGGCAACCCGTCCTGCGCCGCTTTGCAAACAAGGAGACATTTGATTTGGTCTTCCTTGATCCCCCGTATGCAGGCGGATTTTTGCCCAAGGTTTTGGCAAAAATGATTGAATGGGACTTGCTTGCCGAGGGCGCGGTCATTGTTTGCGAAAGTGCTGACGAGAGCGATGTTTTTGGCGGCAACGAAGAACTGAAAAATCAATTTAGCGTGAGACGTGTGGCGCGTTACGGCGCGGCGTGCGTTACCATTTTAGAGAGAGGGGAGAATGAACAATGAGTCTTGCAATTGTACCGGGCAGCTTTGACCCAATGACATTGGGACACTTGGAGCTGATTAAAACGGTTGCCAAGCGCTATGACGAGGTCGTAGTGGCAATTATGATCAACCGCTCCAAAAAATATCTGTTCAATAACGAAACACGTGTAGCGATTGCCGAGGAGACCGTAAAGGAGCTTCCCAACGTGCGTGTAATCACCGAGAACGGCATGCTCATCGACCTTTTTGACCGTCTTGGTGCTGATGCCGTTTGCAAGGGCTGGAGAAACCAAAAGGACTACGATTACGAATTGCACATGGCAGATTGGAACTCCTCGCACAACCCGCGCTTCCGCACCGAAATGATCCGCGCTAAAAAATCGGTCGAGCATATCAGCTCCACCGAGGTGCGCCGCCGTTTAATGGTAGGGGAGTCGCTTGAGGGCATCGTCCATCCCGATGCCGAGCACTTGATTTTTGCACGCTTTATTGAAAACGGAGGAAGGTAATATGGATTTTAAAAACATACGCAACGCTTTTTCGCGCACGTCTCTTGTGGTAGCGGGAATCGGCGTCCTCATTGGACTTTTACTCATTCTCATTCCCGTGGGCTTTTTGCTTGACGTTGTTTTCTTTATTATGGGCATTGTAACCATTGCGGTTAGCTTGCCCGCGCTCATCTCGCTCTTGCCGCTCCGCCATACGGGTGTGGGAAGCGTGAGCTTGATTTGCACCGCCTTAATGGTGTTTGCAGGCTTTTTAATGCTTTTTTGGCATAGCAGCGTTCTGCCCATCATTGTGGGCGTTATTATGATTGTGCAACCCATCCTTTCCATTATCAGCGCAACCGACGGTCAAGCGCGCCTCAAGGCAGAAGCGCCCAAGCTCATCATCGGTATTGTGCTGGTGGTCCTCGGCCCTGCAAAAGCCATCGACACGCTCTTTGATATTGCAGGCATCGGTCTCATCATTTTGAGCATCGTTTATTTGATTTCGATGTATAGGGTGGTCAAAAAGAGCCAAAACGTAACCGGTGCACGCGTTTTTGTGGACACCGACGGCAACGGCAAAATTGACACCATCTACGTTGATACCGACGGCAACGGCGAAGCCGACACCGCAACCAGCTACCGCGAAAAGAAATGAACAAATATAAAAAGTTAGCGTCTAACACCGTCATTCTCGGCATTGGAACGTTTGGCTCAAAATTGCTCGTTTTTCTTTTGATGCCGCTCTATACGGCGTGGTTGACCACTGCCGAATACGGAGCCGCTGAGATGATTACAGGCATTGCCAATTTCCTCATTCCCGTAGCATGCGTCGGTGTCAGCACAGGCATCTTCCGCTTTGCGGCAGAGCGCGAGGCAGATAGGAACAAGGTCTTTTCCTCGTCCGTCGCCCTTTTGGGGCTTGGGCTGGGCGGTTTCTTGCTCCTCTCTCCGCTCCTTTTCTTAATTCCGTATTGCCGACCGTACGTGTGGCTTGTTGTCCTTTACGTCTTTTTTGCTGACCTGCAAGCGGTATGTGCACAGTATTTGCGCGCCATCGACCGTACCGCTCTTTTTGCGGGGCAGGGGATTCTCAACACCGCCCTGACAGTTCTTTGCAACGTTCTGTTTTTGTTCGTGCTTGAAATGGGCGTTGAGGGATATATCCTTTCGGTCATCGTCGGCAATCTGCTCACAACCGTTTTTATCGTGCTGCGCGCAAAGCTGTGGCACGTGTTCTCCTTTGGGGACATCGACCGCCGATTGATGAAGGAGCTGCTCCGTTTCAGCTTACCGATGATTCCCACCACGCTCTGCTGGCTCATCACCGACCTCTCCGACCGTGCAATGGTCACCTATTTCTGGGGCGAGAGTGTCAACGGTGTCTATGCGGCGGCGTATAAGATTCCAACCATTGTCAACCTTGTTGCAGGCATTTTTTTGCAGGCGTGGCAGTTTTCTGCCGTGAGCGAGGAAAAGGATGCCGAGGCGTGCTTGCATTTTTATTCCCGCGTGTGGGAAGCATTTTTGTCGGTCATTATGATTGGCGGAGCAGGACTGATTCTGTTCTCCCGCTTTTTGGCAAAGCTGCTCCTCAACGTTACCTTTTTTGAGGCGTGGAGATATATGCCCACACTCCTTTGCGCGGTTTCTCTCGAAGCGCTCGTTTCTTTCCTCGCAAGCATCTACCTTGTGCGCAAAAAGAGCAGTCACTCCTTTGTTACCGCGCTTGTGGGGGCTCTTGCGAATATCGCGCTCAATCTTTGTCTCATTCCCGCAATAGGCGCTCTCGGAGCGGCAATCGCAACCCTTGCAAGCTATGCTTTGGTGCTTGTTTTGCGCCTTGTTGATGCACCGCGCTTTATTCCGTTTAAGCTTTGCTTGCCCCGACTTTGCATCAGCACCGCTCTGCTCCTTGGAGCCGCGGCAATTATGACCCTCGACGTCACCGGACGCATCTGGCTCACCCTTTTGTGTACCCTCGCCATTTGCGCCATAAACGCGCCCGCACTCCTTAAAGGATTGCGTGCGATTGTTGCGAAGAGAATAGAATAAGAGAGAAGTCGGAGGCCAAGCGGTCTTAGGAAGACAACACTTGAAACCAACTCCTTGGC
>JAZRKS010000048.1:0-2638 GCA_045646445.1 Eubacteriales bacterium
CTCACCACCTACAAATACGTCATCAACGGATGCGGACAAATCCGCTGATGGGGAAGGGGTTATTATGAAAATGAAATTTGGTTTTATCGGTTGCGGAAATATGGGCGGTGCTCTGGCGCAAGCCGTTGTCAAGTCCGTAAACCCTTTTGAAATTGCACTTTGTGATGCCAACGTCGAGCGTGCACTCGCACTTGCCGAGTCTTTTGGTTGCGGCGTGACAACAACTCAAGAGGTTGCATCCTCTGCCAAATTCATCTTTTTGGGTGTTAAGCCGCAGGGGTTTGATGGATTGTTTGCAGAGATTGCACCCATTCTCAAGGCAAGAAAAGACCGCTTTGTCCTCATCAGCATGGCGGCAGGCGTGAGTGTTTCGGCAGTAGAGAAGATGTGCGGAGTGAAAGCACCCGTCATTCGCATTATGCCCAACACGCCCGTGTCTGTTGGAGAGGGAATGATTCTCTATACCGCCAACGATGCCGTAACAGAGGCAGAAATCAACACTTTTTTGCATGCGCTCTCCAAGGCGGGCAAGCTCGACGAAATAGCGGAAGATAAAATCGATGCCGCGAGCGCACTTTCGGGCTGCGGTCCTGCATTTGTGTATCTGTTTGCCGAGGCATTGGCTGATGGAGCCGTAGAATGCGGACTTGCACGCGACAAGGCAAACCTTTATGCCGCGCAAACGCTTTTGGGAGCGGCAGAACTGTTGCTCCAAAGCGGCAAGCACCCGGGTGAGCTCAAGGATGCCGTATGCAGCCCCGGTGGCACGACCATCGCAGGCGTGCACGCACTCGAAGATGGCTCGTTCCGTTCCACCGCAATGAGTGCCGTCACCGCGGCGTATGAAAAGACTTTGAAGTTGAAAAAATAAGAATAAAAGGGAAGAGCCCCATCCAACTTGGATGGGGCTCTGTTTATGTAGTTGTTCTCACATTTGCCAAAACTCAATATCATTATAAACAAAATCGGCTTTTTTCTGTTCAGAGAAGTTTTCAATCGGATAATCTTGCGGAATCAATTCAATATATCTTGAAACCTCTGTCCGTCCATCAACACCATCTTTATTCAAGGTGCAGCGAGCAAAACGGAAAGTGTTTTTTATCATATAGTTTCTATGATACTCTTTCGCAAATCCCGTTCCATTATAATCTGCCGTAGGATTTTCAAAAATTGGCTCATCAGCCAACAGGAATTCTCTTAATTGTTGAAGCGAAATATAGTTTCCTTCTTTATCTTTCAAATACAGTCGCCATGTAGGATCAAGCATAACACGCTTACCTGATGGCAAAAGACAATCTACAACAACGTGACAATCCTCAAACGGATCTTCGTATGGCAAACAGGTAATATGCTGTGCTTTGATACCATTCAAACGAAGGAGCGAAGCCAAAAGGATTGCAAGGCCTCGACAATTCGATTTGTTATCGTTTGTTTCACAAAATGCGATTAAATCAGTGATAGTTCTTCCTGAACCTAATCCGCCGGAGCCGTTATGTCCAAAATGGTCGCAAACAAAATCAAGCAAACGGAAAACGAGTTGATCGTTGGTATTATCCAATCCGTTTATGTATTTGGAATAGTTGTATTTTTCTAATATCTGAGGAATGTCACCGCCTAAAACAAATTCATTGCCGCAGCCATATTCTTTGCTTCTATCGTATTCAGCGTATTGCTTCAAGATTTCAATTCTTGTTTCATCTGTGTTTGGGACATATATTTCTGACGGCACATATTTATATGGTGCATCTTCCGGTATATCATCAAGTTTCGTATATTTTATGGGGTGTGTTTCTCCGTGCTGGGTATAAAAACCTTTGAGCTCTCCGTTGACGTATTGAACGTGATATACCATGCGGTAGTATTCGTCATTGATTTCATAGCACAAATATCCATCCTTTTCATAAACGCAGTTTGGCTCAAAATTATAATATCCACTTGATGAAAATGACATTTTTATGCGAAGCGGCATTTCGTCGAAAACATTTATGGTTTCACCCATTTCTTCCTTATACCACTTTCCAATCAATCGTTTGTCCATTCTATTCGCTCTCCTTCATCATATTCAGCACCTCATAAATCCCTCTGATGGGAATGATATTGATGCTCTCTGTGACGATTTTGCGTTTTTCGATGTTGCGGTAGGGAACGATGGCGTGCTTAAAGCCGAGGCGTTCCGCTTCCTTGATGCGCTGCTCCAAATTGGAGACCGAGCGACATTCGCCCGCAAGGCCGAGCTCACCAATGGCAATCAGGTCATCGGGGATGATGCGGTCGGTCATCGAGGAGATGAGCGCCATGGCGAGCGCTACATCGGTAGCGGGCTCGTCCAGTCGCATACCGCCTATGACGTTGAGGTAAACGTCGTTTTGATAGAATTTGAGCCCAAGTCTCTTTTCCAAAACTGCAATAATTAGGCACATACGGTTATAATCTATGCCGTTTGTGGTGCGTCGGGGAGCAGGGAAAGCGGTAGGCGTAACAAGCGCCTGAATTTCGGCAATGATGGGGCGTGTGCCCTCGATAGTGCAAACGGCACAGTTGCCTGAAATGTTCTTCGGTCTGCCTGCAAGCAGCATTTGCGAGGGGTTGTCCACCTCCAAAAGACCTTTGTCGGTCATCTCAAACACGCCAATCTCGT
>JAZRKS010000049.1:0-3099 GCA_045646445.1 Eubacteriales bacterium
AAGGAGCGCATATCCTGCTGCAACCACAGAATGTTGTAGCGACCGTCATTTTGCAAAAGTGCCTCGCCCAGCATATCGGCACTGCCATCTACACCGATCATATCGTAGCCGCGTGCGGCAAGCTGTAGCGTCATTCTGCCCGTGCCGCAGGCAAGGTCAAGCATCAGCTCGGGGCGGTGGGGAAGATAGCGATCAAAGCAAGCTTCAAAAAAGTCAGCCCAAGATGCGTAATCAATTTCGGCATTGAGCTTATCGTAAACACGGGCAATTGCCTCGTAGCCCTCACAGCCACTCATCAGCGATGCGCCTTTCTGTTGAGTCGGTCCAAAACCTTAACGTAGCCCTCGTTGCCATATTTGATGCAACGGTTTACGCGGCTGATGGTAGCGGTAGAAAGTCCCGTTTGCGAGGCGATTTCGGTATAAATGTGATTGTCCATCAGCATTTTTGCAGCGAGCAGACGGCGTGACATTTCTTGCAATTCGGATGCCGTGCAGAGGTCTTCCAAAAAGTGGCGGCACTCCTCGGGCGTTTGCAAGGTCAAAAGACCTTGGCACAAATATTCCAACAGCTCGTCTTGGTTAAGGTTTTTCATCGGGGGAAAGGGCTCCTTTACGTAATCATTCATTATATTCTAACATAAAAATATATAAAAGTAAATATATATTGTCAAATTTTTCTCTCAAAAGTCAATTATTTGTGGCGGCGTATCCACACCTGCATATCACTCTCGCCGCGGTTGGCAAACGCAAAGTAGGGAATGCATTTGAGGTGTACGGGCTCGGTCTCGCTTTCCGCAGCATCAAAGTAGAGCGCAGAGTTATCCTTGAGACGGAATGCAGGAATGGTGACCGAATACAACCCGTGAAAATCGAGTTCTTCAACGGCATCGGCAAGAGCATCGGTCGATACTTCAATGCGGTTCAGCCGCGCACCGTTGTCCACACCCTCCATGCAATAGACCACGGGACCACGCATAAGAGCGATCCTGCCCACATTGTCGCGCACTAAGGGATTGGCGCTGACGAAGAAAAGAGAAATGTGAAAATCCAAATCCAAGGAGAAGTTCTCGCCAACAGTCAAATTGATATAGCCGTCGCGCACCTCGGGGGTGATAGGTGCACCGTCAAGAACAACCGTCAGTTCCTTGCACCATTCGGGCACGCGCAAAGATATTGTTCCCGCTGTATAGTCGCATCCCACAATGCGTGCCTTGCCATTGCGAGCGTAGTCCTCGGTGACGATAAGTTTTCCGTGAGGAGTGTTCAACTCTGCAGAGATGTATTGCTCTATGCAAAGGGAGTTGCCCTCATCCACACAGATGTAGTCGCCAAGATGTGCAAAAAAGCGATTGATATTAGGCGGACAGCAAGAGCAGCCGAACACCTCAAGGCGCTCGGTAATGGGCAGGCGCGCGTGCTGGCGGCGCGGAACCGCTACCTCTCGACCGTATTCTTCGAGGGCAATCTCCAAGGGGTTCTCATAAAAGAAGGATTTGCCGTCAAGAGAGGTGGAGGAGAGCATTGCATTGTAGAGCACACGCTCACAAAGGTGCCCGTATTTTGCCTGTTTGGAAAGTCGGCGCATACGCGATGCGAACATTATCATTGCCACGGCACAGCAGCTTTCGGTGTAAGCCGTGCGGTTGGGCAGGTCAAAGGGAACGGTAAAGCTCTCGGTGGTAGGCGTTGAGCCAACACCGCCCGTGATATACATTTTGCCGTTTGTAATATCGAAAAAGACCTTTTCCAAATTGTCAAACAAGAGAGTATCGTCCGTCTCGGCGGCAAGGTCAGCCACACCGCTATAGAGGTAGAGCGCGCGCACGCAGTGACCGTTGGCACTCTCCAAATGACGAATGGCGACGTCGTCCTGCGAGCCAAAAAGGTTGTCTTCGTAAATGGGCTTGTCCTTTTCATTGTTGCCGCGCATTTCCAAAAAGAAACGCGCCATATTCAAGTATTTTTCGTTCTTTGTGTGTCTGTAAAGCTTGATGAGTGCCAGTTCTATTTCCTCGTGACCGGGTGTCATAAATCCTGCGGAATTCTCAACGAGAAATACGCGCTCTATCAGGTTACAGTAGCGCTCCATCATTTTGAGAAAACGGTCGCGCCCCGTTGCCTTGTGATAGGCAATGGCGGCTTCAATCAGGTGCCCCGCGCAATAAAGCTCGTGGCGGTCGCGATTGGAAAAAATCAAGTGCGGACTGATTTGCTGATGCTCGGAGTTGAGGTAGCCGTCCTCTCGTTGTGCACGCTCCATACAGTCAATCAGTTCTTCGCAAAGGGCTTCGTGCTCGCGCATACCCTCGGGGTCTTGCTCCAAAAGGTAAGCCACCGCTTCCATCCATTTGGCAACGTCCGAGTCAAAAAAGAAGTGCGGCTTTTTGCCCGTTGCGGCATAATTAAAGCGCAAAGCATCAAAACGAGCGGTCTCCTCAAACCTTTTACGAACGTTGAAAAGGGAAACATTTTTATTCAAATCACTTCGGTTCTTCCAAAAGCCGTCGGTGAGCGTAACGGATTGAAAGGGGATAAAATCAACTGTTTTCATAACTTACTCCTTTTGGGCAATCGCGCGAATGATTTCACCCGCCAGAATAAGTCCCGCAACGGGTGGAACGTAAGGAAGCGATGCAGGTGGAATGCGTGTGCTATCATCGGGAGAGAAGAGCGGTTTTTTGGCTTCCTCGGTGGAATAGACCACCTTGAGGTGCGTAATGCCGCGCGCCTTGAGCTCACGGCGCATCACGCGCGCCAAAGGACAGCCGCTTGTTTTTGAGAGATCGGTAACCGTAAAGCGTGTGGCATCGAGCTTGTTGCCTGTGCCCATCGCGCTGATGAGGGGCACACCCGCCGCCGCGCAGCGCACGGCAAGCTCAATTTTTGCCGATACCGTATCAATGGCATCTGCAACGTAATCAAAGCCCGAAAGAGGGAAGTCATCGGCATTCTCGGGCAGATAAAAGACTTGATGCACTACCACCTTGCAATCGGGGTTGATATCCAGAATACGCTCGCGCATCACCTCAACTTTGGGACGCCCAACGGTTGAATGAAGCGCAACGATTTGGCGATTGATATTGGAAAGGGAAACCAC
>JAZRKS010000050.1:0-8044 GCA_045646445.1 Eubacteriales bacterium
CCCCCGAAAATACAACTCCCGAGCAAACCACCCCTTCCGAGCAACCGCCGGTTGATGTTCCCTATGACGGTCCCGACCTCACATCCGATAACGTGCTCAAGCGCGCAAGCATCGTTACCCTCGGCACAACCGAGAGCGAGCTGTATGCCGCAGAGGAGCTTGCAAAGTACCTCGGCATGAAAAAGATTGAGGTAAAGGAAGGCGCGTTCCCCATTACCCTTTCGATTGACGAGTCTCTCGGAGATGAAGCATTCAAAATCACTGCAACACTCTCCGGCGATAACAAGGGTATGACCATTGCGGGCGGCAGCGAGCGCGGTGTGCTTTACGGCGTTTACAAGTTCCTTGAGGAGCTTGGCGGGGTTCGCTACTTTACCCCCGATCTTGAAACCGTTCCCACCACCGACCTGACCTTGAAGGAAGGTCTCCTTCTCGAATACACCCCCTATTTTGAATCCCGCCGCATCAACTGGAACAGCGTGAGAGCCGAGGCAGATTGGTGCGCCAAGCAAGGTGTTAACGGCCACGACGGTTCCACCGATCCAAAATACGGCGGCTTGCAAACCTACGGCAGCGGCTTGTTCGTTCACACGCTTGGCGCTTTGACCGAAGATACCAGTGACGAAACCCCCGGTGATAACCCCAACCCCTGCCTCTCCTTGGATTCTCCCGTGGGTCAGGAAAACTACGCAAAGGTGCTCAAAAATCTGCGTGCGGCTCTTGAAAAACAACCCACAATGAACATCGCTTCGGTTTCGCAAAACGATAACAACGACTATTGCGAATGCGATTATTGCAAGGCATCTTACGCATATTACACATATCACACGGGCGATGTTAACCATGTTGATTACGTTAAGAATTGTGCCGAAAAGGGCGGCGCCGCAGGCAATCTGCTCGCCTTTGTAAACGCCATTGCCGAGGAGCTGGAGGACGAATACCCCAACCTCGTTATCGATACGCTCGCTTACAACTACACCCAAGCGGCACCTAAGGGCATCGTTCCCCGTGACAACGTTTGCATTCGCGTTTGCTCCATTCGCGTATGCTTTATGCACCCCATGACCGTTTGCCCCGAACACAGAGGTCCCAACGGCGATCAGTGGACGAGAACCGCTTTGTTCCGCAACGATTTTCTCAACTGGGGCAAGATCTGTAACCGTATTTACGTTTGGGATTACACCACCAACTTCCGTTACTACATCACTCCCTTCTCCAACTTTGGCGCAATTCGTGAAAATATGAGATTCTACCACGAAAACGGCGTGCGCGGCATGTTCCCCCAAGGCAACAGCCAATCCATTTCCGGTGAGTTTGGCGAGCTTCGCGCTTACCTTCTCGCAAAGCTGATGTGGAACCCCTATATGTCTCAAGAGGAATACGACAGACACATGAACGAGTTTCTCGCAGCGTATTACGGTGCGGGCTGGGTCTACATTCGTCAGTTCATCGATAAGACCACCCAGCTTGTTGCAAACGCCGAGAGCTGCATCAACATTTACGAAGAGCCCCTGCAATCCATCTCCAAGCAAGAATATCTCGATAACGAGTTCTTCCTTGGCAACCTTTGGGAAAAGGCAGAGGCAATTGCGGGAGACAGATATGAATACGTTCACCGCTCCTCGATGCAATGGCGCGGCATTCAAATCCTGCTCCACCCCAACGATGAAGCCGCTCTTGCTTTCGCCGCTGAAATTGAAGAAATGGGCATCAGATGGGCAGAGGGTAAAGACAATAACATTCCGATCTATCAAACGAAACACTTCAAGGATCTTTACCCCAACCTGCAACCCAAGCCCGATGAACCCCAAGAATAATTAGCAAATTCCCTCGGCAATGCCGTGGTAATTTTTTTGTAAAACGAAAACCATGCGATAGTCGCGTGGTTGAAAAAAGGTTATACCGATAAACATAAAAGGCACAAAAGGTAGAGTAGAATGCCTTTGTGAAAAGGGCTCCCTTGTGTAAAGGGAGCTGTCGAGCGAATGCGAGACTGAGGGATTGTTGAGTAGAAAAGCAAAAAGAGAAGCAAAAAAAGAAAAGTGTGAGATAATCCCTCCGTCATTTTCTTGCGAAAATGCCACCTCCCTTTACACAAGGGAGGCCCGTTGCGGAAGCCCGTTTACGAGTAGCCAATCATAATTGCATGGAAAACCAATACCTCGCGCACTTATGGGCAGCCGATATGATTAGGGCTATGCCCGAAAATGAAATTCCCCGTTCTTCATGGGAATTTTTTTTTGATTATTTTGTAAACAAATATCGTTTGCTATTGCTTTTATAGCGCGTTTTTGGTATGATATATTTAATATGTAATTTTTTTGTTCAAAGGAGCTCTGTTTTATGAAAAAACTACTTTTGCTTTTATTGGTTGCGGCACTCGTGTTGCCCTGTCTCTTGACGGCATGCAACACAAATCCCCCAAAAGAAACGACCCCCTCGGTAACGACTCCCGAATCGACTACTCCCACAGTAACCACTCCCGAATCTACCACCACACCCGAGGACGTGGGCATTGTTGTGCCCCCGTATAACCCCGAAAGCATCACCGACGCAGGTGTTCTCAAATGCGCCGCTATCATTACGGGTGAGAGCCAAAATGAGGTTTATGCCGGCGAGGAGATTGCAGACTACCTGACACAAAAAGGCGTTAAAATTGCCGATGACGGCTTTCCCATTATTATCTTCCACGACGTAACGCTTGACAAGGATAGCTTTTTGGTAGATGTTACCCTGCACGGCGACGAAAGATGCATGACCATTCGCGGCGGCAACGGTCGCGGTGTTCTATACGGCGTTTATAAGTTTCTTGAGGAATACGCAGGTGTGCGTTACTTTATGCCCGGTCTTGAAAAGATTCCCGAGGGCGACATCGTGCTCCGCGATGGCAACCTTTTGGCATACACCCCTTATTTTGAAGCACGTCGTTTGGCTTGGAATTGCTCCAAGGACAGCGCTGATTGGGGCGTCAAAAACGGCGTTAACGGTCACGATGGCGTAAACTGGGAGAAATACGGCTATAAGCAAACCTACGGCAGTGGATTGTTCGTTCACACTCTTGGTGCACTGACCGAAGATACCAGTGACAGAACTCCCGGTGATAACCCCAACCCCTGCCTGACAAGTGAGGAAAACTATCAAAAGGTGATTAAAAACCTGCGCAAAACTTTGGAAAAAGAGCCCAACGTTGATATCGTTTCTGTTTCGCAAAACGATAACAACAACTATTGCCACTGCGATAATTGCTTGGCTTCTTATGCCAAGTACACCCGTGATGCCAACAACTATGAGGAGGGCGGAACCGCAGGCAATCTGCTTGAATTTGTAAACAGGGTTGCCGCGGAGTTGGAAGAAGATTACCCCAACCTCGTTATTGATACGCTGGCTTATAACTATACACAAACACCGCCCAAGGATATTGTTCCGCGCCACAACGTTTGCATTCGCGTTTGCTCCATTCGCGTCTGCTTTATGCACCCTATGACCGAGTGTCCCGATGCCCTTGGTCCCAATAATTACGCTTGGTCAAGAACCCACGAATTTTTGCCCGACTTTTTGGAATGGGGCAAGATCTGCGACCGCATTTACGTTTGGGATTACACCACCAACTTTGCTTACTACATCGCTCCCTTCTCTAACTTTGGTTCAATTCGCGAGAATATGCGCTTCTACCACGAAAACGGCGTGCGCGGAATGTTCCCGCAGGGCAACAGCCATTCTGTATCGGGTGAATTTGGCGAATTGCGCGCTTATCTGCTTGCCAAGCTGATGTGGAATCCCTATATGAGTGAGGAAGAATACTACACGCACATGGACGAGTTCCTCGAAGCATACTACGGCGAGGGTTGGGAAGGCATTCGCGCTTTCATCGACCTGACCACAGAGCTCGTTTCAAACGAGGGTAGCTGCATCAATATTTACGAAGCTCCCCTGAACTCCATTACCGCAGAAGAATACCTCGCATACGAGGAACAAATTGAAGCTTGGTGGAACACCGCCGAGGAGCTTGCAGGTGACCGTCTCGAATACGTAAAACGCTCTCGCCTGCAATGGAGATACATTCAACTGTTGCTCCACCCCGATGACGAAGCTTGCGCACAATTCGTTGCGGACGTAAAAAGCTACGGCATCCGCTGGGCTGAAAGCGATAAAAACAACAAGCCCCTCAATGAAATGTTCACAAATCTCTATCCCGTTGGCGGAGAAACCGGTGGCGGACCGCAGGACGGAGAAGATCCTATGAATCCGTAACAAAATCCCATCAACCATCGCTTAAAAAGCAATCAACTAACGGATTATTGACTCCACGTGCTTTTATTGTTATAATAAAAGTATCGTTGTGGAAAGTTATTTCCACTTTTTGAAAGGAGAAAATTCTGTGCAAAAGCT
Organism: Eubacteriales bacterium; assembly: GCA_045646445.1. Lineage (GTDB taxonomy): Bacteria > Bacillota > Clostridia > Oscillospirales > CAG-272 > UMGS1865. Next base: position 4,390 of record JAZRKS010000050.1, read on the forward strand.
ATTGATATTCCTGATGGTCGCCGCCCTTCTCGCCCCTTGCATTCTAACGGGATGCAACTCCGTCCCCTCGGAGCAAACCACTCCCACGGCAACATCTCCCGAGAATACAACCTTTGAGAATACCACTCCCGAGATTACGACCCCCGATAGCGGCGAGATCGTCCCCCCACCCGCAAGTGATGGAAGTATTACCTCGGACGGCGTATTGAAGCGCGCTACGGTTATTACGGGTGAAAGTGAAGTTGAAAAATTTGCAGGACGTGAGCTCACATCTTATTTGAGAAAAAAAGGGGTGCAGGTCGTCGCCGACGCATTTCCTATCTTCCTTTTCACCGATCCCACGCTTGAAAATGATAGTTTTCTCATTGATGCTACACTCTTTGGCGAGGAGGCATCTTTGACCGTTCGCGGTGGCGGCGAGAGTGGCGTTCTTTATGGCGTTTACCGTTTTTTAGAGAAATTTGCCGGTGTACGCTACTTCACCCCGGGGCTTGAAAAAATCCCCGAGGGAGATATCGTTCTTCGAGACGGAAGCTTGCTTTCCTACTCCCCTACGTTTGAATACCGTTACTCCAACTGGTTTTTTGCCGAACAGGAAGATGCGGCACTCTGGAACGTGAAGGTGGGCATGAACGGCAATCCCTATATCACACCTCAAATGGGAAGTACTTGGAATTATGGGGATATGTTTGTTCACACCATTGGGTGGTTGAGCGAAACAGGAAACAGTATGTCTCCCAATCCCTGCCTCTCCGATCCGCAAATTTTGGCAACGGTTATTGCCAATGTGCGCACTCTCTTGGCCGAAGACCCCTCTATTAATATTATATCCATTTCCCAAAACGATAACGTTGAATACTGTACCTGCGCCAAATGTGCCGCAGTGGATGCTGAGGAGGGCAGTCCTGCAGGTCTGATGCTCCGCTTTGTAAACGCTGTTGCCGCCGATTTGGAGAAGGACTATCCCCATCTTGTTATCGATACCCTTGCCTACAAATATACACAGTCAGTCCCCTATAAAACTGTTCCGCGCCACAACGTCTGTGTGCGCGTTTGCCCCATTCACCGATGCTTCACCCACCCTTTGGACACATGCAACTACGATAGCAACATCTCTTTCCGCCAGGATTTCAAGGCGTGGAGCAAAATTTGCGACCGTATCTATCTTTGGGATTACACCACAAACTACCGCTACTACGTCCCTATCTTTCCTAACTTTGGAACGTTGCGGGAGAATATTCGCTACTACGCCGAAAACCATGTGCGCGGTATGTTTCCACAGGGAAATTACCAATCCGGTTCGGGAGAATTTGCCGAATTGCGCACCTATCTTTTGGCACAGCTAATGTGGGACCCCTATATGTCAGAGGAAGAATACAATAAGCATATGGATGAGTTTCTTGAAGCATACTACGGTGCAGGTTGGCAAGGCATTCGTCAATATATCAATAAAACCGCAGAGCTTGCAGACGATGTTTGTATGACGATTTATTATCACCCTTATGAGATCATCTCAAAGGAAGAATACCTTGCAAACGAAGCCGATTTTGAGATTTGGTGGACAACCGCCGAGGAGCTTGCGGGCGACCGCGCCCCCTTTGTAAGGCGCTCACGCTTGCAATGGCGTTACATTCAACAAATGCTTCACCCCACAACAAAAGACGAGGCATACGCTCTTTTCTACGAAATTTATTGGGATTACGAGATCCTATTTGCCGAAAGCTACCAATACAATGCTCCCCCCGAGGAATGGTTTGGGGAGGCATCATAAAACATCCCACACTCTTAAAGGAGGCAATCAAATGAGCATTACTCTCAAAAACGTTTCTATCCTTACAGGCAACACCGAGACTGAAGTGTATGCCAAAGAAGAATTGCAAAAGTATTTGGAAATGAAGGGCGTTACCGTCAAGGACGGTGCGTACCCCATCACTATCACCTATGACAAAACTCTCTCCCGTAACGACGGCTTCCGCGTCAGTGCTACTGCCGACGGCATGACCTTTGCGGGTGGTACCGAGCACGCGATCCTTTACAGTGTTTATAAATTCCTTGAAAAGTTTGCAGGTGTTCGTTACTTCCTGCCCGGACTGGAAAAGGTCCCTGCAGGCGAGATCACGTTTGACGAGGGTATTCTCATTGACTTTGCCCCCATCTTTGAATCTCGCCAGATCAACTGGAATGCCGTAAAGGGCAGCGCCGAATGGTGCATAAAGCAAGGCATTAACAACTGTGATGCCGATATGAGCGGCAAATTTGGCGGCAAATGGAGCTATGGCGGTCTGTTTGTGCACACCCTTGGCAGGCTGACCGAAACCGGCGAATGGGGCGGTGCAAATCCCTGCCTCTGCGACCCCGAAAACCTGCGCAAGGCTATCAAAAACGTCAGAGCCGCTCTTGAGGCAAATCCAAATACCGATATCGTTTCTGTTTCGCAAAATGATAACAACAACTATTGCAAGTGTGAAAAGTGTCAAGCAATCGATGCCGAAGAAGGCAGCCCCTCGGGCAATATGCTCCGTTTTGTCAATGCGGTTGCCGCTGACATCGCCGAAGATTATCCCCACGTAGTGGTTGACACGTTAGCTTACAACTACACGCAAGCCGCTCCCAAAATCACAAAGCCCCTGCCCAACGTTTGTATTCGCTTGTGCTCCATTCGTTGCTGCTTTATGCACCCCTTGACCAAGTGCCCCAACAAGAGCGTTTGGACAAAGACCCCTGCCCTGGTGCGCGATATTGTGGAGTGGGGCAAAATCTGCAACCGCATCTATATTTGGGATTACACCACAAACTTTAAATTCTACGTTCCCACCTATGCAAACTTCGGCGCTTTGCGCGAGAATATGCGCTTTTACGTAGACAACCACGTGCGCGGAATGTTCCCGCAGGGCAACAGCCAATCTATCTCGGGCGAGTTTGGCGAGGTTCGCGCTTACCTTCTTGCCAAGCTGATGTGGAACCCCTACATGAGCGAAGAAGAATACTACACGCACATGGACGAGTTCCTCGAAGCCTACTACGGCGAGGGCTGGACCTACATTCGCAAATACATTGACAAAACCACCGAAATGGCTGCCGATGGCTGCATGAACATTTACGAAAATCCCTTTACCGCCATCACGCGCGAGGAGTATGCCGAAAACGAAACCGACTTTGACGAGCTTTGGCAAAAAGCCGAGGAGCTTGCCGACGAGGATCGCAAGGAGAACGTTCGCCGCTCCGCATTGCAATGGCAGTATCTCAAATTGATGCTCCACCCGAGCTTGGAAGGTTCCAAAAAGCTGCTCCACGACGTCAAGAGCCGCGACATCCTCTGGCTCGAGCGCAAATACGAGGTAGAGGACGCAACCGACCTTTCCCTCTCCCCCGACCATTGGTTTGATTATCGTTATTGATCATAACACACAAAAAAGGACAGAACTTTAGAGCTTCACTCTAAAGGACAGTTTTTCAAGAATACGGTATATCTCGAAAGAGGTATGCCGTATTTTTGCATTTGTGTCCACAAATGCAGTGCTTGTCAAAAAAACGATGAGATAAAATTACCACTTTTCTCGGAAGGTTTTTTATAAACTGCCCTAAAAGTATTTACAATTCGTCGAAAATATGATATAATTTTATTGTCACACAAACTAAATAATCGGTATTAAGG
>JAZRKS010000051.1:0-2717 GCA_045646445.1 Eubacteriales bacterium
GGTTTCACCTCGCGCCGACTGTCTATCCTTGTGTTTGAGATTTCTTTTTTTAGAATTTGCGTTAGAGAGTTCTTGAAAGGGGCGTGGGGAAAACTTCTTGCAAGAAGTTTTCCCCACAAACGCATCCCCCTTAATCGTCCACTCTTTCACCCAAGATGGTGCGGTACTTTTGATAAAAGCTTTCAAAGTAGCCGCCGTCGAGGGCTTCGCGAATCTTGCGGGTCAGGTTGTTATAGAAATAGAGATTATGGGTAACAGCCAAAGTCATACCAACCGTCTCCTTTGCCTTGAGCAGGTGACGAATGTAAGAACGGCTGTAATTTTTGCAAGCGGTGCACTCGCAACCCGAATCGATCGGGCGATCGTCGAGGGCATACTTTTCGTTGGTGAGGTTCATTTTGCCGTGCCAAGTGAAAACGTTGCCGTGGCGCGCGTTACGGGTGGGCATGACACAATCGAAGAAGTCCACACCGTAGTGAATGGCTTCGAGAATGTTGCAAGGCGTGCCAACGCCCATCAGGTAGCGGGGCTTGTCCTTGGGCATATGCGGCTCGACTGCGTCGATAATGCGATACATATCCTCGGTTGCCTCACCAACGGCAAGACCGCCAATGGCATAACCCTCGCAAGGAACCTCGGAGATCATCTTCATGTGCTCAATACGCAGATCCTCATACGTGCCGCCTTGGTTGATGCCAAAAAGCATTTGGTGGCGGTTGATGGTGTCGGGGAGCGCGTTGAGACGGTCCATCTCCTCGCGGCAGCGAACAAGCCAACGGTAGGTGCGCTCCATGCTCTGCTTGCAGTATTCGTGCGTTGCGGGGTTTGCGACACACTCGTCAAACGCCATAGCGATGGTGGACGCAAGATTGGATTGAATTTGCATGCTTTCTTCGGGACCCATAAAAATGCGGGCACCGTCGAGGTGAGAACGGAATTCTACGCCCTCTTCGTTGATCTTACGCAGCTTTGCAAGCGAGAAAACTTGAAATCCACCGCTATCGGTGAGCACGGGGCCTTCCCAATTCATAAATTTACGGAGTCCACCCATTTGGCGAATGAGCCCGTCACCCGGACGAACGTGCAAATGGTAGGTGTTGGAGAGCTCGACTTGGCAGTCGATCTTTTTGAGCTCCATGGTGTTGATGCCGCCCTTGATGGCACCGCAAGTGCCCACGTTCATAAACACGGGGGTTTGAATGTCACCGTGCACGGTGTGCAGCACGCCGCGGCGCGCGCGGCCATCGGTCTTGAGGACCTCAAATTTGTTGATTGACATATTGATCCTTTCTGTATGCAAGAGTTCAGCTTGCCACTAAAAAATGATGATTGAAGACGCCATACACAGTTCAGGTGTACACGTCTGTAGTTGACAAATAGATTAGAATAAGCGCAACGTCTAATATTGAAAAATAGCACGCTCTTCGCTTATAGCCCTCCTCCGGGAGGAGGGACGCGCCGCGACTTGGCGCGGCGCAGGGAGGAGCCCGCGGCATTTTGGAGTAGTACTCGCCATAAAACGAGTATTGGGCGCTCGTACACGCAGGCTCCTTCCGGCTCGCTACGCTCGCCACCTCCCTCTCGGAGGGAGGCTAAAAATGTGCGCCGTTTAAGTGTACCTATCTATTGGTTGGCTAGATTAGAACCAACCCTTCCGTCTCGCTACGCTCGCCACCTCAGCAATTACTTGTAATTGCGGGGCGGGCGCCGCCTTCCCTTCTGCACAGGGGAGGCTTTGGAGCAAATATCCGTTCTAGTAACTGAAACTCGTTTGAAAAAGAAATATACTGCTACGTTCGTTTGAAATTCAATTCTTTGTTGCGGCAGTTACTTTTAGCCTCCTCTGTGTAAGGGGAGGTGTCATTTTCGCAAGAAAATGACGGAAGGGTTGTGATCATACTTGTTAAGAATTTTTAGAACCCCGTTCTGTCGAACTGCTTATCGAGGGTGTGGTGCGACATTTCAAGCGCGACGGGGCGTCCGTGCGGACAGAATGTAATATCGGGAATGGTCATCAGCTTGTCGACGATCCACTTGACGTGCTCGTCGGCATATGCCCTGCCCGCCTTAATGGCTGCTTTGCAGGCTGCCTGATAGAGCGCTTTTTCAAAAATGATGTCACGTGTCAGCTTTACGCTGCCTGTGTTATCGAGAATGCGGCCTGCCATACTGCCCAGCATATCGGGCACGGCGGCACTGTCAACCTCCTCGGGAATGGCATCTACCGATACCGTATTGCGTGCATAGCGCAGAGAAAATCCGATTTTTTCGAGCTCGTCGTTGTATTGCTTGAGCGCTTCAACCTCGCCGCTCGTCATCATCACGTCGATGGGGAGCATCAGCATTTGCGATACGACCTCAACCTTGGCAAGTCCTGCTTTGAGTTGCTCAAACAGGATGCGCTCGTGCGCGGCGTGCTTGTCGATGATGAGCATTTTTTCTTCCACTTGAACGATCACGTAAGAGTTGAACACCTCGCCAACGATTCGATAAAACGGCACAGCGGGTGCGGTTGTTTCGAGGGGTTGCGGAGTAGGTGCTACTTTTTCTTCTGTTTTTGCTTCTGCCTTTACTTCTGCTTTTTCCTCTGCTTTTTGAGGAACGGGAGCAGGCGCAGGTGCGGCTTTGGGCTCCTCGACTGTGGGAACGCGGTTTTCATTTTTGACAACCTCGGGGACTTCCTTAAGTCGGAGGCCAAGCGGTCTTAGGAAGACAAC
>JAZRKS010000052.1:0-2320 GCA_045646445.1 Eubacteriales bacterium
TTTGGAATATGATATTGTTTGCGGTACGTCGCCTGCCGAAGAGAATGCCTCGGGCATACTCCGCCACTGGATCGAGACGATCACGGGCGAAAAAATAGTCGGTGGCAAAGGATTGATCGATCTTCACATCGAGGAAGATAGCAAGAATGAAGAAGGATATTCTATCATCAACAAGCCCGAAAAGCTCTCGATTGTCGGTCACGGCCCGCGCGGAATTCTTTATGGCGTTTACGGTTTTTTGGAAAAATACCTTGACGTTCATTATTATGCTCCCGGTGTGACTACACACAGTGAGGGTACCGAAATTGGCGAGATTGAAGAATCCTTCTCCCCTATTTTTGAGTACCGTCAGGATAGCTTTTATCTTGGTGAGGATGACCTTGAATGGCGTATTGCCAACCGTGTAAACACGCACAAAAGTGAGGATCCCCGTCACGGCGGATATATGAAGTGGGCGGGCCGTTTTGTGCACACCATGGAGGAGGTTACGGGATGTCCGCAGCATCTGCAGCCCTGCCTCTCTGATCCCGAGGTCACAAAAAAAGCAATCGAATATACGCGCAACGTGCTCAAAAAAGACCCAATGGTCAAATTGGTTTCTATCTCGCAAAACGATAATGAGCGATACTGCAAATGCGAGCGTTGCGCCGCCATAGATGCCGAGGAAGGCAGCCACATGGGCACACTTTTGCGCGTTGTCAATGCCGTTGCCGAGAACATCAAGGACGATTATCCCGACGTTGCCATTGAGACCTTGGCATATCGACACACGCGCAACATTCCCAAAATCACAAAGCCGCTCCCCAACGTCATCATTCGCCTTTGCCCCTTTGAGGCCTGCTTTACGCATCCGCTCTCTGCCGATGCTTGCTCTCGTAACCGCAAATTTGTAAAGGATTTGGAGGACTGGAACAGCATTTGCAACCGCATTTACATTTGGGACTACGTCACCAATTTTGCAAATTATCTTGCTCCCTACCCCAATTTTGGCGTTCTGCGTGACAATATGCGTTTTTATGCCCAGCACGGCGTTAAAGGTATGTATCCCGAGGGCAATTATCAGTCCTTTTCGGGTGAATTTGCCGAGCTTCGTGCCTATCTTTTGGCAAAGCTTGCGTGGGAACCGATGATGGCAGAGTCAGTTTATCAAACTCTTATCAACAGATTCCTCGAGGCTTACTACGGCAAGGGCTGGCGTAACATTCGTGCTTTCCTCGATTGGTTCAACGGTGCCGCAAAGGCAAGACACATCAACATTTACGAGCGCCCATTCCAAACCGTTCCGTGCGAGACCTACGAGGTGGTTTACGATGCAATTGAGTCTTGGTGGGATGCCGCCGAACGCGATGCAGGAGATAAACTCGATAACGTCAAGCGTTCCCGTTTGCAATGGACCTATGTCTCCTTGATGGTGCGCCCCGATCCCGCAAAAGCACGCGCGTTCTACAAGGACGTCAACGATCGCAAAATCTATTGGAAGGAAGAACAACATTCTCTGCCCGAAGAACAAGATTTTGAGGCAAATCCTGCCGATTGGGATTTTAAAAAACGCTAAAAATATTCTAACACGGGAAGAAACCTACGGTTTCTTCCCGTTTTGTTGATTTTTGTCGTGTTCTGTTGAACGAAAAATTCCCGAAAAGACGACATTTTTTCAAAAGACTATATACAAAAATCATTTATTATGTTATAATTATAGGTAAGAAAGTATGTTTGATTGCAGAAAGGACAAGTCCTGATTTATGGAAAAGAAAAAGAATAACGCGCCCCGTCGCGAGTCCCCCAAAAGCGGCAGAGGATATGACAAACGCGACCGCGCGCCCCGTAACGACTACAAGAACGATTACAAAAAGGAATATAAAAAAGAAGCCAAGGCTCCCACTCAAGAGGACGTTGGCAGCATTCACGGTGACTACGAAAACGGTGCCGTAATTGGCCGCAATGCCGTTGGTGAGCTGCTCAAATCTGATAGATCGATTGACAAGCTCTTGGTGCAAAAGGGCGAGCGCACGGGCTCTATTGTTGTTCTCGTGGCGCAAGCCATTGAACGCGGAATTCCCGTAATTGAAACCGAAAAGCCCAAGCTCGATGCCATTTCGGGCTATGCCCCCCACCAAGGCGTTATCGCTTTTGCAGCAGAAAAGGAATATTGCACGGTTGAGGACATTCTCGACATTGCAAAAGAGAGAGGTGAGGATCCCCTCATCGTTATTTGCGATGGTATTACCGACCCTTACAATCTTGGTGCGATCATTCGTTGTGCCGAGTGCTGCGGTGCGCACGGACTGATCATTTCCAAGCGTCGTGCGGTAGGGCTCAC
>JAZRKS010000053.1:0-2902 GCA_045646445.1 Eubacteriales bacterium
ACCGGCTATCATCTTCGCCTCCCAACAGGCTCTTTTGACCCCTGCCCTCTTTGGACTGTATTACTTGGGTTGGACGGTAGCAGCTGCCATTGCCTCTTTTATACTCGTCAACAAGCGTACTCTTCATCTGACACGTGAAAAATAAAACCACGCAAAGAAAAGGAACATTATGAACCATTCTACAAAACTCAACAGTACCATTCTCAAATCGGTCTCCAAGCCCGGCAGATACGCAGGTGGAGAATACGGTGAGATCAAAAAGAATAAGGAAGACGTAAAAGCGCGTTTTGCCTTCTGCTTCCCCGATACGTATGAGATCGGTATGTCCAATTTGGGCATGCGCCTGCTCTATGGTGCGCTCAACGCGCATCCCGACATTTGGTGCGAGCGCGTATTCACACCCTGGACGGATATGCAGGAAAAGATGCGTGAGCATGACCTGCCCTTGACCGCGCTTGAGAGCGGTGATCCCCTCACAGCCTTCGATTTTATCGGCTTTACCCTGCAGTACGAAATGTGCTACACAAACGTGCTCAGCATGCTCTCCTTGGCAAAGCTCCCCTTGCGCGCAAAGGATAGAGGCGAGAACGATCCCCTCATTATCGGTGGTGGTCCTTGCTCCTACAATGCCGAACCGATTGCAGATTTCTTCGATTTGTTCAACATTGGCGAGGGCGAGGATATGCTCCCCGCTATCGTTCGCCTTTACATTCAAATGAAGGAAGAAGGCCGCTACACCCGTCAAACTTTCTTGCACGAAGCGGCAAAGACCATTCCCGGTGTGTACGTTCCCTCGCTTTATGAGGTTACTTACAACGAGGACGGCACCATCAAGGCTTACACACCCGTGTATGACGATATCCCACGTCAGGTTACCAAGCAGATTATTGGTGACCTTGACAAGGTCTATTTCCCCGACAAGGTGGTTATGCCCTACATTGAAACTGTGCACGACCGCATTATGCTTGAGGTCTATCGCGGTTGCATTCGCGGTTGCCGCTTCTGTCAGGCGGGTATGGTTTACCGCCCTGTGCGCGAAAAGAGCGCCGACGTGCTCAACCATCAAGCAAAAGCACTTTACAACTCTACGGGATATGAGGAAATTTCGCTTTCCTCTCTCTCCATCAGCGACTACACCTCCCTTGAACCGCTTTGCGACAAGCTCTTGGGTTGGACCGACGACAATATGGTCAGTCTCTCTTTGCCCTCGCTTCGCGTGGATAGCTTTAACAAAGATTTGATGCGCCGCATTGAGTCGGTGCGCTCTTCCTCTCTGACTTTCGCACCCGAAGCGGGCACGCAAAGACTGCGCGATGTTATCAACAAAAACGTAAGCGAAGAAGAGGTTATGCGTGCTGTAAACGTGGCGTTTGACGCTCGCAAAAACTCGGTCAAGCTCTACTTTATGAACGGTCTGCCTACCGAAACGCTTGAGGATATCGAGGGTATTGCAACCCTTGCCGAGCACGTGGTAGATGCTTACTATCAAAACCCCAACAGAAACAAGGCACGCCCCGTTCAGGTAACGGTTAGTGTTTCTTGCTTTATTCCCAAGCCCTTTACCCCCTTCCAATGGGAGGCGCAGGACACCATGGAAATGCTTGCAGAAAAGCAAGAGTATCTCAAATCTAAGATCAAAAACAAGCACATCCGCTACGTACACCACGATGCAAAGGTATCGCGCATTGAGGCGGTTCTCGCTCGCGGTGACCGCAGACTCGGTGATACACTTGAGCTTGCTTGCCGTGAGGGCTTCTGCTTTGATGCTTGGGATGAATATTTCGACTATGACAAATGGCTCTCCGTATTTGAGCGCACGGGCGTTGACCCTGCGTTTTATGCCAACCGCAAGTTTGGAAACGATGAGATTTTGCCTTGGGACATTATTGATTGCGGAGTCAGCAAGGAGTTCTTCCTGCGTGAGCAAGCAAAGGCCTATGGCGAGACGACCACCCCCAACTGCCGCGAGCATTGCTCGGCGTGCGGTGCCAACAAGCTGGGCGGTGTGCGTGCCGTTTGCCCCGGTTGCAAACAAATGCAAGAAACCGAGAATAATGCTCCCCTGCCGCAAAAACAAGACAAGAGCGCTTGGGAACCCATTACTGAGGGCGCTCGCATCGTTCGCATCAAATTCCGCAAGGTAGGAGATCTGCAATACATATCGCACCTTGATTTGCAACGTACCATTGCGCGCGTGCTTGTGCGTGCCAACATCCCCATGTGGTACACGCAAGGCTTCAATCCCCACGCCAAGGTGGTATTTGGCCTTCCTTTGTCTGTTGGTACCGAGAGTGAGTGCGAGTTCATTGATTTGCGCGTTGACCGTAATATCTCCTGCGAAGAGGTCAAAAATCTGCTCAACCGCGAGTTGACCGACGAAATGCAAGTGCTTGATGCCTACGAGCCGACAAGCAAATTTGCCGACATCGCTTGGGCAAGATACAAGATTGCTCTCAACTTTGCAGGAGCTGATGAAAAGATGGCGCAGGCTCTGCAAGATCTCTTCACCACCTCTCCCCTCTTGGTGATGAAAAAGTCCAAGTCGGGCGAGAAAGAGGTTGACCTGACACAAATGATTCGCGAGTTCCAGACGACTTGCACCGAGGACGGTAAGATTGCCGTCACGGCAATTCTGCGCGCGGGCAACACCGAAAACCTCAACCCCGAAATGCTTGTGGGTGCCGCCCGTGAGCGTTTGGGTATCCTTTCAGGTGATCCCACAGCTGAAAGCTACTCTATTCTTCGCACAAACGTTTACACTGATGACGGTGTGAGTGAATTCAGATAACATAAAAAGAAAGCAAATGTTTTCCATTTGCGGTCTTTTGTTTATCCTAAAATATCGGAAAGGTTATTTTGAATAGCCGCGGCGACGTCGGGCTTATTCATCGAATAAACGTGC
>JAZRKS010000054.1:0-2993 GCA_045646445.1 Eubacteriales bacterium
CCGCGCACAAAAGAGCGTTCCCGGTAACTACTGGACTCCCATGGGAGCTTTGATCACTCCTTTCATTCAACGTAAAGAGGACGGCACCCTGCTGAACTATACAGATGCAGAGCTTCAAGAGCTGCTTGATGCACTCGTTGCTCAAATTGCAAAATAATATCTCTTTTTTCGGGGACTGTTACACAAGCAGTCCCCATCTTGACTAAAAGAAGGAGGTTATCAATGGATCTCAGTTATTATCGGATGACACCTTGGCAACGCATCATCCATAAAATTACGCAATTTTTTAAGAATTTTGGCAAAGGGATCGCAGGCTTTTTTGTTAGAATCTTCCGCGCGATCATTGGCTTTTTTGTAGCTATTGGACGCGGATTTAAGGAGTTTGGACAAAACTTTTGGTACGGCGACGCCCTGACAAAGTCCTCGCACCTGGTGATGGGCTTGAGCCATTTTGCTCGCGGCCAAATCGTTCGCGGCATCATTTATCTCTTGCTGGAAACCGCATTCGTGCTCTACATGGCATTCTTTGGCGGTAATTATCTTGTCATGTGCTTTGAAAACTTTATCGGCGGCGGAAACGTCGGTAGAACAGAAACATATGACTTTTGGAATGATGAAGAGGGTATTTACGACAAGATGGTCGGTGACAACTCTTTTCTCATTATGCTTTACGGCATTCTCACCCTGTTCGTTATTATTTTCTTTATCATCTGCTATATCAGCTGCGCAAAGGAAAGCTACGAGCTTGAGCAATGCCACATTATTGGCAAAAAGCCGCAATCCTTCCGTCGCGACGTGAACAACCTGTTGGATAACAAGTTCCACCTGACGTTGCTCTCCCTGCCCATGGTTGGCTTGTTTGTTTTTACCATTATCCCCCTGGTAACCATGATCTTGATCGCGTTTACCAACTACGATGCGGCGCACGAGGTGCCACAGCATTTGTTCCAATGGGTTGGCTTTGCTAACTTTAAAGAGCTGTTTTCGGGCAACTCCAAGCTTGGCGATACCTTTTGGCGCGTGCTTGGTTGGACTATGATCTGGGCAGTTCTTGCAACCTTTACCAGCTACATTTTTGGTATGCTGTTGGCAATGCTCATCAACCGCAAGGGCATCAAGCTCAAAAAGCTTTACCGCACCCTGTTTGTAGCAACCATTGCCGTTCCGCAATTCGTATCCCTTTTGATCATGTCTAAAATGTTGGATACCGGTGGCGGTATTCTCGGCTCGGGCGGCGGCATTATCACCCAGCTCGTTGAGCGTATTTTCGATTACCACCTCAAGTTTGGTATCGACATCAACACCACGCGTATCTGCATTGTTATCGTCAATATGTGGATCGGTGTTCCTTACAGTATGCTGATGTGCTCGGGAATCCTGATGAATATTCCGAACGATCTTTACGAATCGGCTCGCATTGACGGAGCATCTCCCGCGCGCCGCTTCTTTAAGATCACGCTTCCTTATATGTTGTTCGTTACAGGCCCCTATCTGATTACACAGTTTATCGGCAACATCAACAACTTTAACGTTATCTACCTGCTCAGCGGCGGCGGCCCCGGCGATATTATGCTTTACACCGACGGCGCAAAGGGCACCGACCTTTTGATCACGTGGCTTTACAAGCTCTCCCTTGGCACCGACCGAAACTACAAGCTGGCCTCTGTGATCGGTATTCTCGTATTTGTAATTTCCGCTGTATTCAGCTTGATTGTTTACAACAAGTCCTCGGCGGTGAAAGGAGAGGATAATTTCCAATGAGTACACAGAATCAAAATCAAAATGCCCCTCAAGGCACTCAAGAATTGACCAACTGGCAAAAGATCGACCAACTGGAAGCTGAGATTAATCGCAGCAAGCAAACAAAAAAACGCCGCGGCGGTATGAAGTTCAGAAGAATTTTCGGTGATACCGTAGGACAGATCGTTCTTACCATCCTTTCTATCATTTGGATCATTCCTCTCTTCTATCTTCTCGTTCAATCCTTCCGCAAGGAGCCGGGTGCATGGTCGCCCACCTTCTTCCCGCAGGAGTGGACGCTTGATTACTACAAGAGACTGTTTACCGTAACCAAGTTTTTGCAATGGTACGGCAACCCGCTCCTCATTGCGGTTTGCAGTTGCATCATCACGGCACTTTTCGTGCTCTCCGTAGCATACGTATTCAGCCGTATGAAGTTTAAGGCAAGAAAGCCGATGATGAACATTATGCTCATTCTTGGCATGTTCCCGGGCTTTATGAGCATGTCGGCAGTTTACTTCCTGCTCAAAATTCTTTTGCCCGAAAATTATCAATCTCACCTGAGCTTGATCATTGTTTACTCTGCGGGTGCGGCACTCAGCTACTACATTGCAAAGGGATTTTTCGATACCGTTCCCAAGTCTTTGGACGAAGCGGCGCGTATCGACGGTGCATCTCGCTTTAGAACCTTCTACAAGATCATTCTCCCCTTGAGTAAATCCATCATCATTTATACCATTCTCACGTCTTTCATTTCCCCTTGGTGCGATTACATCTTCGTTTCCTACATTATGGCAGGCGTACCCGATACGGGCATGTACACCGTGTCTCTCGGTATGTATAAATGGCTTGAGCGTGAAATGATCCAACAATACTTCACCACCTTCTGTGCGGCTGCCGTTATCGTGGCAACGCCCATTACCGGTCTCTTTATGTGGTTGCAAAAGTACTACGTTGAGGGTGTAACGGGTGGCGCAGTTAAGGGATAAGGAGGAAAAATGAAGAGATTTCTTTCTATCCTTATCCTGCTTTCCATGCTCCTTACCTCGCTCTCTCTTTCCGCTTGCAAAAAAGAGGAGCCCGAAGGGGAAGAGGAAAAAGAGGTTACGTTGAACATTATTGATGACAACTACCGCAACTGGTATGAAATTTTTGTTCACAGCTTTTATGATACTAACAACGACGGTATCGGTGACCTCAACGGCGTTACCGCAAAGCTTGATTACATCAAGGAGATGGGCTTTAACGGCATT